>CAIWEX010000428.1 GCA_903911795.1 uncultured Schlesneria sp. | reverse complement strand
TGAACGATTCCCTCCTGTACCCCAACGGGGTTCCGTCATCATTCTTGACGTAACCCATTCTGGGTAAATGAGTCTCCTGCACGCATTCCCAGGGTAGCCGCGAAACGCGGCAACCCTGGGCTATATGATGTAACTCCTTCGGAGTATTTGTGACGACAAGCTCCCCGAAATCAGTCCGATTGGCCTGACACCAACAGGCCCGATGGGCCCGTTGGGCCTCAGAAAGTACTTTGTTACGCGACCGATTCCCTTTCAAGCCACGCGTTTCTTTAGGCCATTTCGGTTGAGCAAAGGTACCTGAATGTCTTTGGAACCATTTACAAATCGCCTTTTGGCGGGTGACACGTCTGTCGTTGGTGATTTGCTGGCTTCCGGCTACGACTTGAATCTCGCAAATTGCAATGGCAGAACACCGCTGATGCTCGCGGCATCGTTAGGGGATTGCGAAATGAT
The DNA here is from genome assembly GCA_903911795.1 of uncultured Schlesneria sp. Lineage (GTDB taxonomy): Bacteria > Planctomycetota > Planctomycetia > Planctomycetales > Planctomycetaceae > Schlesneria. The sequence continues at coordinate 1,939 of CAIWEX010000428.1, read as the reverse complement.
TGTGTCCCTGATAACAGCCGGTGCTTCGGTAAGCGCAACTGGTAGCGCTGGGACGGCAGCCATTCATGATGCTGCTGTAAATGGGCATCTTTCTGTCGTTGTGACATTGCTAGAATTGGGGGCAGATGTCAACGCCGTAACCGACGACGGAATCACTCCATTGATGTGTGCTGCCGCATGGGGGGAAGTTGAAGTTGCTCAAGCATTAATTGCGCGAGGCGCTGATGTTCAATGTCGTGCTAATCGCGGAGATACTGCCCTGGATATCGCAGTGGAGAAGTGCCAAGATGAAATGGCAGAGTTCTTGGCAGCCGCACTAGGCGGGCGACCGGAATGAGTAGAATTCCTCCTGCTGTTCTCCGCGCCCTCTGCGTTTCTAACTCTTCAACTGCCTTTGGCCGACCATGCGGCCAATCCAAGTTCAGCAAAATGTATCAGTGCCGGAACCCGGAAAGGTGCCGACCGTTGCAACTTTGGATCAGACTGATAAACTCTTGGCTGTTGTAGAGTGTTAAGCGAAGGTCGCTGGGGACTTGGACACCCGCCCGAATACGGATTCATTCGGCGGAACCGGTTTGCCGGCAAGAAGTTGAGGCTAGGATTCTAGATGTCGATCACGAAAGAGCGAAAGTCGGAGTTGATTACAGAGTATCGACGCGGAGACGTCGATACGGGTTCACCGGAAGTTCAGATTGCGGTGCTGTCGTCGCGCATTGCTCAATTGACGGAACACCTGAAGGGTCACGTCAAGGATCATGCTGGACGTCGCGGACTGCTGATGCTTGTCAGCAAGCGTCGTAAGCTGCTGAACTATCTCGAGAACCATGCGAAGAGCCGATATACGGAAGTCATCGGCCGACTGGGCTTGCGGAAGTAGTTGCTGCCCAATTGTTTGCGGCTGCGAGACAGGTCTCGCGCCGCAAATTGCTGAATGGGCCGGCTGTCATTTGTCGTCCCGATCACGGGATCTACCCGGCCCCATTCAAAGTCTTGGTTGCTGACGCGTTCTGCGGGCAACCCTTTTTCCATTCTTTGTAGGAAAACACATAGTGAAAGTAATCGTTGAAAGAGAATTCGCCGGGCGCACGCTGAGCCTGACCACCGGTGAAATGGCAAAGCAGGCTGCTGGTGCAGTGTTGGTGCGGTTTGGTGATACTGTCGTTTTCGTCGCTGCTCAAAATGGTCCTTCCCGTCCCGGAACCGACTTTTTCCCACTGACTTGTGATTACCGTGAGCGGTCTGCCGCCGCCGGTAAATTCCCCGGTGGCTTCATCAAGCGTGAAGGTCGGCCGACCACCAAAGAAATCCTCACCAGCCGTCTGACAGACCGACCTATTCGACCACTCTTCCCGGAAGGGTATGTTGAAGAAGTTCAAGTCATGTCAAATGTGCTGTCCGTGGATTCCGAAAACGATCCGGACGTACTGTCAATCATCGGGGCGAGTGCCGCATTGAGCATCGCCCCGGTTCCATTTCAGGGCCCGATTGCAGCCGTTCGCGTCGGTCTGATCGATGAGCAATTCATCCTCATGCCGACTCGTACCGAACTGGCTACCAGCCGCCTGGACCTGATTGTTGCCGGAAGCCGCGATTCGGTTCTGATGATTGAAGGCTTTGGTCATCAGCTTCCTGAAGATCAGATGGCTGATGCGATCATGTTCGCACATCGCGCCGTCGCCGAACTCTGTCAGATGCAGGAAGAGTTCGTGCAGAAGGTCGGTTGCGGTAAGTTCACACTTCCAGCACCGGCTGCCAATCCGTTTGATGCGGCATTACGTCAGAAGGCCTATGCCCGGATGGAAGAAGCGAAGGTTGCTGGAGTCAAGGCCGAGCGTCGCAACGCTCGCAGCGAACTGAAGGCCGCATTGATTGCCGAATTCTTCCCTGCTGACGCCACCACGACCTCAGAAGGCTGGACACGCGATCAATTCGCAAAGAC
>CAIWEX010000427.1 GCA_903911795.1 uncultured Schlesneria sp. | reverse complement strand
TCGCGTCTTCGATGATGTCGAGGCACATGATCGACGTCTGACACGAAAGGTACAACAGGAGTTCATCGACAAGGCAAAAGCAATTCAGACGGAATTGGCAACGGTGCTTGATACGCCATACGAGACCGGAGAGACCGAGCACAAGCAGCTTCCGATCAACGGTGTTTGCTATTTTGCATTCTGGTATGTCGGCTGGAAGGTCCTATACATCGCGGTCAGCCACGAGGATATCGGTTTACCCTGTTTTGTCCTGATGGGTGCCGCATCACGCTGATTGTACCGTGGACTGAACAACAGGAGAAGAAGATGTCGAGAGCACTGTTGCAGGCTGCCGCTAAGGGAGATCTCAGCAAGGTACAGCAACGGATTGACCAGGGTGACCATCTTGATTTCATTCATAAGCCAACAGGTCGCACGCCGTTGATCGAGGCCGCCATCAATGGGCAACTTGAAGTTGCCAGAGCGTTGATTCAGACTGGAGCCAATGTCAACCATTCTGATACGGCAGTTGAATATACCCCACTCATGTGGGCGTGCAGCGAAGGACATGTGCCGTTGGTCGATTTGTTGCTTGCTGCCTCTGCGGATGTGAATGCGCGAGATTCGGAATTCGGATGGACTCCACTTTTGGTGGCGGCTCAACGAGGGACACAGGCAATTGTTCAGAAACTGCTGGATGCCGGTGCGAATCTTCAGGCCTCAACAACCGACGGCAGAACGGCTGTGGCGATTGCTCGAATTGCCCAAAAAAATGGATATCGCCGAAATGCTTGAGGCGTTGGGCTGCAGTGCCGAAAGCACGGTCACACCCCCGCCCCGTTTGCCGTGGCCTGAAGTGGACCGGAATGCTGAAAACGTCGAATTTCAAAACCCGGAATCTGTTGTCCGCGGGCTGATCATCGCCATGAATCAATTCGAGAAAAAGGCTCATCGAACATCGTCCAGCGAAACCGTCTCAGGACTGCTCGCCGATGTCTATACGCACTTCTGCACCAACAAAAAACGCCCCTATGGGAGAAGCGGAAGTTATCAGGTTCCCCCCGAATACGATCCCCGGGAGGAGTATCTGATTGAGACAACGATTGTGAATCCGCGCCGCGCCGAAGTGGTGACGCGAAACGAGAAGAGCAAAACAGAATACCTCTATGTCCTTCAGAAAAAAGGGGGCATATGGCTCGTTGACAGCAAGAAATACCGCCTGATTGGAGGGAAATGGGACGCGTGGTCGATCTGAGTCGCCCCGGATTGCTGGTTCTATTTCCCCGTGCATGATGACTCGGTCGATCTGTATTGCCTTCAGCTCACGTCGCAGGAACATGCGGCGTGCCGTTCCAGCCGTTGCTTGTGCATTTCATCGACGGTACGCTCACGACACATCTTCGATGACGGTTTCCATTCTTCATTCGCGTACAACCGGTGAGCTGCGATGCAAATGACTCGGCGTCGGATGTTGACACTTTCTCTGGGTGGCAGCGCACTGTTGTCGGCGGGGCTTGGCGCTCTCTCTTCGGTGCGAGAGCCACGTCGACAATCTGGACTTGTAGAAGTCGTCCGGCACGGTCGGGGACTGGGGACGGATTTGTCAATCACCGTCATCCCTAGTTCGACGTCTGCAGGTGAACAAGCCATAGATGCGGCGTTCGCCGAACTCGAGACGGTCGAGCAGGTGATGAGTCTGTATCGACCTGACAGCCAGATCTGTCAGCTCAATCGCGAGCGGATGCTCATCAATCCCCATCCGTATCTTCGCGAAGTTCTTTCGACTGCAGCGACGATTTCGGCGCTCTCAAACGGTGCCTTCGATATCACCGTTCAACCACTCTGGAAACTTTATTCCGAGTGTCGGCAGGCAGCGAGTGGTCCGTCGCCCGAAAGGGTCGATGCGGCACGTCAGTCGATTGGTTGGCAGTCTGTGCAACTGGGAACAGACTTTGTACGACTCAATCATCCCGTAGAGGCAATCACTCTGAACGGTATTGCTCAAGGTTTTGCGACTGACCGGGCGTTGTCGGCACTACGGCAGGCTGGAATTCAACAGGCTTTGATAAACGTCGGCGAACTGGGAAGCCTGGGCGGAAAATCTGTCGGGAAACCATGGGTGGCAGGGATACAACATCCGCGCGAACCGGACGCCTATGCTGAGGTGATTGCTCTGGATGGGCGTTGTCTTGCGACTTCTGGCGATTATGCAACGACGTTTTCCGCAGACTTCAGCCGGAATCATATTTTCGACCCGCGCACAGGCGATTCCCCTCACGAACTTGCCAGTGTCTCGATTGTCGCTCCCAGTGGCATGCTGGCGGATGGGTTGAGTACCGCGGCCATGGTCCTGGGGGCTGAGCAGACCCTGGCTCTGATGGAACGGATTCCCGATGTTGACGCGTTGCTGATTTTGAAATCGGGAAAATCGTTGCGATCACCTGGGTTTCCACAATCGGCAGTACTTTAACTGTGACTCGGATCAAGAAGGTCAAACTCATGTCACGAATCATCACGATCTGCCTGATGATGGCTTTCTGTTTTGCGACGTTGTCATCTGTTTATGGCCAGGCCAAACCCTCCAACCCAAAGCCTGGATCCAAGGGGACTCGCGCGGAACTGGATTCGCTGATCGACCGACTTGGGAAGACTCAGCCAGACTGGTTCAAGTCGACGCAACTCAATTACCCCGCGACGCTCGATCTGACCTGGCCGATGCAGGCACCTCAAGGGGGCTGGAACAATCAGAAGAACGTCGGTCAATTCTATTGGGACATCGTGAACCCGAATCCCGGTCGATGGAAAGAAGGGGTGAAGCTGATGCACCACCTGCTGACATTGCACAAGGATGACCCGGAGAAGCGTGAGCGACACATGCTGTCGCTGGCTCGGATGTACCACAATCTTCTGGAAGATTACGGGCGGTCGGCATTCTGGTTTCGCGTGGCGGGAGTCGAAAAAGATCCTGTTGAATACGCCAGTTCGGCGGTGATACTTGCGGAATGCTATTGGAGACTTGGCTTCGAAGCGGAAGCACGAAAACTGCTCGAAAAAGTTCCGTCGAGTGTATCGCACGCCAAATTACTGGGTGACCTGGGGGATACTGAAAAAGCGATCAAGATGGCCATGGATGAAGAGGATTCGCAAGGCTACGCCTTGCTGGCCGCAGGTGATGCCTGTCGACATGTGGGTCGCTATGATGAGGCTCTGAAGTATTACCAGAAAGTCATTACCATTCCGGTCCCTGCACAGAATCCACCTGGACGACTCGTAAAGAATCGGGCTCGTGCCGAAGCTAACGTCGCGGCAATCAAGTCGTTTGAACTGTCAGATCCGGCAAAAGTCCCGGATGGAACTTACAAATCGAGCAGCCAGGGATACGAGGCCCCCGTGGAAGTTGCAGTGACCGTTCGCAGTGGCAAGATTGAAAGCGTCAAAGTCGTTCAACACCGCGAAAAACAATTCTATTCGGCAATGACAGATACCCCTGCGAAAATTATTTCCAAACAGAGTGTCAAAGGGGTTGATACGACCAGTAATGCGACCATCACCTCGGAGGCGATCATCAACGCGACAGCAAAAGCGTTGGCTTCGGCTGCGAAGTAGAAAAAAGTTCATCCGTTGAATGCCGCATGATAAACGCGGCCAGGATAGTCGTGGTTCGCTCCGCGAACCAACGCTGCAGTTCATGCACCAACGTCAACATTCGTCTCAG
>CAIWEX010000426.1 GCA_903911795.1 uncultured Schlesneria sp. | reverse complement strand
CGTGTGATGATCGTCATTTGAGAACTTGTTTTGATGAGGACGGCCCTCAGGGAACATACAGAAACTCATTTAAGTTGAAGATCGCCAATGCAAATTCGCTGAGTGGCTGATCGCGGAGGAATTCGAGTGATCGATGGCGTTCGCTGTCTGATGGCAATCGCCCCAGTGCCGATTGAAAAGCTAGTTCCACAATCCGCGAAGAATCGCCCCCTGCGGTGTGAGCCAGTCGCGATGCAAATGATTCGGCAATGCTGTTTGACAGGCTGCCATTGAGCAGTTCCAGAGCCTGCGGGGCATGCGTGCTGGAATCGCGTCTGGCGCAACTGTTTTGCAAAGTTGGAGCATCCAGGTTCTCCATAAACGGCAGCCGCAGGTTCCGTTTGGCCATCAGGTAAATCGACCGTCGATCATGCTCGCTGGTATCTTTCGTTACCTGCCATTGAGACGGCTTGTACAACAGTGCCACCAGTTCTTCATCCACGGGCACGACGACACTCGGTCCACTCTGCTTCAAGCTTAATCGTCCTGAAACAGCCAGCATCGCATCGCGAACTTCCTCTGCCGACAGCCGACGACGCTGAAATCGCGATAGAAGTCGATTCTCAGGATCGATCTGATCGCTGTTTGAGTCTCGATGACGACTGGATTGCCGATACGTACTACTTTCCACCAGCAGGCGATGCAGGGGCTTCCAATGCTGGCCGCCTTGCAGAAAACGAGCCGTCAACCATTCCAGCAGTTCGGGGTGACTCGGTCGTTCTCCCTTCAACCCGAAGTCGTTCGCCGTCTTCACCAGCCCAACACCAAAATGCTGCTGCCAGATTCGATTGACGAGGACACGCTGAACCAGCGGTCGATCGGTCCGATTGAGCCAGGTGGCCAGTTGCGTACGTGGGTCTGTTGTTGATGACGTCAGTTCGGGAAGATCGTTGGAAACGAGCACGCTGAGTGGACGCGGACCGACCAGTTCCCCTTTGTGCTCCCAGACACCGCGCCGCAGAACATGGATCGGTGTCCGCTTTTGAAAATCATTCCGCGTCGACGGAATCGTCGCCAGAGGGGCGGGTAACTGTTCTTCGAGGGCCTCAATCTTCTCCACCAATCGATCTTTTTCAGCCCCTGTCAGAAGACGGGCCTGCTTTTGGAGTGTAGCAATCTGATCCTTGATCCGCTGAGTTTCAGCCTGCCACTCTTTTTGAGTCTCTTCGCTGGCCAGCAGAATGTTGTACTCGTCGGTTCCTGCCAGATAGGCCTGCAGGCGGTAATAGTCTTTCTGTGTGATCGGTTCCAGCTTGTGATTGTGGCACCGGGCACAACCCACTGTCAGGCCGAGGAACGCAGCCCCTACAATATCTGTCCGTTCCGTCAGAACTTCATTGCGACTGAGTGCAATTTCGGGGTTTCCGGCGTTACGACGGACCGGCCCCAGCCGGTGAAAGATCGAAGCCGTCAGGCATTCTGGGTTCTCGGGTTCAATCTCATCTCCGGCAAGTTGTTCCATCAGAAAACGATCGAATGGTTTGTCCCGATTGAGTGACTCGATCACGTAATCACGAAACCGCCAGGCATCCGGAACCGTTCGGTCGTATTCGTACCCTTCGGTCTCGGCGAAGCGAACAACATCGAGCCAGTGTTGAGCCCATCGCTCGCCGTATCTGACGCTTGCCAGCAGTCGATCGACAACTCGTTCGTAGGCGTCCGGGGCTGAGTCGTCAATAAAATCAGCCACATCAGCGGGGTCAGGCGGAAGCCCCGTCAAATCGAATGTCACTCGTCGAATCAGTTCGCCCCGACTGGCTGGGTCAGCTGGTGACATGTGATGCTCATTCAGTTTGGCCAGAATGAACAGGTCGACAAGGGAACGAGCCCAACGGGATTGCTGGACCGCAGTGACCGTTCCAGAACGAAGCGGTTGAAAAGCCCAATGGGAACGAGCGGCCTCAATTCCAACCGGGTCGACGATCGGGGCTTCGTCGTCGCGAGGATCGGCGGCCCCCTTTTCGATCCAGCGTTCGAAGTCGGCGATCGTGGCGTCGGTGAGTTTCGGCTTTCCCTGAGGCATCTTCAGGCCGTTTTCGTGGCGTAACGCCTGAATCAACAGGCTTTCACGCAACTTGCCGGGAACGACAGCCGGACCGGACTCTCCACCGCGGGTGGTTGCGACCCGGGAATCAAGAAGTAGTCCTCCTTGTACTTCTTTGGCGGTCCGCGAATGACAGCCGTAGCATTCAGACTTCAAGACGGGTTCGATCTTGTCGCGAAAGAACTGGATTTCTTCCGGATCGGCGGCGCGAACCGTGTGGCAGGTCAGCACGAACAACAGGACAATGGGTACGAGGTGGAATGTCGAGCGCGAAGTGAAGAGGAGACCTTCGGTCGCGGGTTTCGGCGGGGTCGGGAGACCCGCGCCGATTACAACTGCGGTCGGGAGACCCGCGCCGAGCAGCGTTTGTCGCAGGGATAGCCTGAGCTGATGCATGAAATCTGATCTCGATAAGCCGGCAGCTTGATTCTGCCCATCACTTTACGTGATTTCGAGCCCGTCCGGTATCACACAATAGTGATTGTTGATTGAAATCGTGCGGGGAGTTGCCGAGACTTTCCGGTTCGACCGGTAGATCACGAGGTCTACTTTCGCGTCAAATTGAGATCACAGTTCTGAAGGAGCCGCCCCATGACAATGACCACCTGGTTGAAATTCACTTTAGTGGCCGTCGTCGCGGCAGCGATGTCAGGCATTGGATGGGCGGCGGATGTGCCGTTCACTCGAACGGAAGATGTCATCTATGGCCGTAAGTACGGAACGGCCCTGACGCTGGACGTCTTTACTCCGAACGAAAAAGCGAATGGCGCCGCGATTATCTGGGTGGTGAGCGGTGGTTGGTTTTCCGCCCACGAAGCGATCAACCCAGGGCCGATTCGCGAATACCTGAATCGCGGTTACACCGTGTTTGCGGTCGTCCACGGTAGTAATCCAAAGTACACGATCCCGGAAGTTCTGGAGGACATGCATCGTTCGGTCCGGTTCATTCGCAGTAAGGCCGAGACCTACAAGATCGATCCTGATCGGATTGGCATGACGGGTGGTTCCGCTGGCGGGCATCTTTCGTTGATGCAGGGAACAGCCGGGATTGCGGGCAAGGCTGATGCCAAAGATCCGGTCGAAAAGTTCTCGAGTCGCGTTCAGGCCGTCGCCTGTTTCTATCCACCGACTGACTTTTTGAACTATGGTAAGCCGGGTGAGAACGCCATGGGGCGCGGAATCCTGGCGGCCTTCAGAGCTCCTTTCGATTTCCGCGAACTCGATCCCAAGATCCGAGCGTTCGTTTCAATTACGGATGAAGAACGGATCCTGGCGATCGGCAAGATGATTTCCCCAGTCAATCATGTGACTGAAGACGATCCCCCATCGTTGATCATTCATGGCGACGCCGACAAACTCGTGCCTATTCAGCAGGCCGAAATCATCATCGAGAAAATGAAGCAGGCCAAGGTTCCCTGTGAACTGATCGTGAAACCAGGAGCCGCTCACGGCTGGGGAGGGATGGAAAAGGACTACGTCACGTTTGCCGACTGGTTCGACAAGTACCTGCAAAAGAAGTAAAGATTCTGGGAACTTCGCCCAGGCATTACCTCTTATTCACTTTTGGGATGTCTCACGGAGACGCGGAGCCACGGAGAGAAAATCAAAGTCGTTCCCATGTATCTCTGCTCTCCGCGGCTCTGTGGCTCCGTGAGACATCCTGCAAATTGATTGTGCTTGAAGTTGTCTTTCGGACGTAGAAGTTCCGACGTGTGGCGGATTGGTAACGGGGTGCTGGCGAGCGGCTTCACTCGCCAGTTCTCTTCGAGTCCAATTCCGCCAGCTTCGCAGCAGTCCCATGCAATCACTTCGCCTACATTTCCGTGTCGTCAGTGTTCTCCGTGTCCCAGCACGTCGTCTGTTTTTCCTCCGAACAGCAGCAATTGCCGGACACGACTCCGTTCGATTCCGTGCAAATCCCTCTTGACGCAGTTTCTGCCGATTCCTAAAACCCGCGCAGATGTCGTGGGCGGCTGCCCAGGTCGGGTATGGTCGCGGTTCGGTTCAGAAATCCGGTTCGGAGAAACACAGTCATGAGTGCAGGGACGCACCCCACGGCGAATAACGCCGCCAAACCAAGACAACGTATGTTCTGGATCTTCGGTGGAGCCGCCACAGCGGTGATCGCTGGTGGAATCCTGATGCAGTACTTCCGGGCTCCGGCTGGTCAAGCGGCCACCAATGGCCCCGCTGGAACCGCTCGCGTGAGTAATCCTCAGCGAATGATGGCCAAAGTTGGTAACGAAGTCATCACATTTGAAGCGGTCGCTGACGAATGTGTGGCCCGTTACGGACGCGAAGTTCTGGATGACCTGATTCATCGCACGATTATCACCAAGGCCTGCGAAGCTCAGAACATCACCGTTTCAGAACTGGAAGTCACCCAGGAAATCCAGCGGATCGCCGGTCGATTCAAGCTGGATGCCGGTGCTTATATGAGCATGCTGCAGTCGGAACGAAATATCACTGAAGCTCAATATCGCCGCAGCGTGATCTGGCCGATGCTGGCTCTGCGAAAACTGGCGGGTGAAACCGTTGAAATCAGCGAAGAAGAAATGCAGAAGGCGTTCGTTCGGAATTACGGACCACGCGTCAAAGCTCGCGTGATTGTTCTGAAGGGTAACCCACGCCAGCACGATGCAATCTGGAAAAAGGCGGACAGCGATCCTGACAACTTCGACAAGCTCGCTCAGGAACATTCGATCGACCCCAATAGTCGGGCACTCGGTGGAATGATTCCACCCATCCCACGAAATTCCACCAACGACGCTGTCGAAGCAGCAGCTTTTAAGTTGAAAGAAGGAGAGGTCTCGCCACTGATTCAGATCGGTGACGACCGGATGGTAATTCTGAAGTGTGAAGGTCGGACAGAGCCGGTCGTCACCGATATCGAAGAAGTGCGTGACACGCTGTACGACGAACTCAAGGAAGCCAAGACCCAGCAGGCGGTCGCCAAGGTCTTCGAAGACATCAAGTCCAAGACCCCGGTTGAGAACATCTATGCGAGTGCCCCGGCAATGCGTGGACCTGTCCAAGCCAGTGCTCAAGGTGCAGCGACCAATACTGTTCAGCCAGCCAGTGCCCAGCAGCCTCGTCCTGCGGCACGGCCTGCCGCACGGCCTGCCGCAGCCCCGGCAACCACCACCGCACCAGCCCGGACAAATCGTAACTGACGATTCCTGACGGTCTGCTGATTCAGCAGATTTCCAATCGCAGATCTCCCACGGCACGTCGCTCCTCGAACCAGCGACGTGCCGTGCTGCTTTCTTTGGGTTGGGCTACGGTGTTCTTTGGGGATTGGGGGGGGAATACAAAAGGCGGGGAGACCTGCGGTCGGTTGTTTCGGCGGGGTCAGGAGACCCGCGCCGAACAGAGGAAGACCTGTGGTCGATTTTTCGAGGGCGGGGCGGAGCCGGCGGGCGTCTCGCGCTATCAACATTCAATCCTGATTCTTCATTATTCTGCCCCACATCGTTCTGCCCGCCGTCTTGCTTTTGACTAAAGGGGAGACCTACGGTCGGTCGCTTCGGCGGGGTCAGGAGACCCTCGCCGAACAGAGGTCAGGAGCCCCGCGCCGAATTGCAGACCGAATTTCTGAAAACAGGGATTGCCGTAGAACGAGATTTCACCGAACTTTCGACGATATTCGTGGTCTGGTACGATACAGGCGTCCCTGAATCACTCCGGAATGAATCCGGACAGTCCCCTTACGACGAGCTAACGAGACACGCACATGCGTAACGAATCCGAAATCCCATTTGCCGACAATCCATTTACGATCCCTGTGGCGGATCGCTTGAAACGGTTGCCACCCTATTTGTTCGGCAAAATTAACAAGTTGAAGTACCAGCAGCGCGTTGCTGGGGTCGATGTGATCGATCTGGGGATGGGAAATCCAACCGATGCGCCAGATACTCAAATCACTGACAAACTGAAAGAGGCGATTCTTGACCCGAAGAATCACCGCTATTCTGTCGCGAATGGGATCGCCAGCCTGCGACGTGAAGTTGCCAAGCGGTATGACCGCAAATACGGCGTAAAACTGAACGGTGATGACGAAGTCATCGCCTGTCTGGGATCCAAGGAAGCATTCAGCCATATGTGTCTGGCGCTGATGGGACCTGGCGATACCGCGATTGTCCCGGCTCCCACCTTCCCGATTCACGCGTATTCAGTGATGCTCGCCTCTGGCAACGTGATTGCCTTGGATGTACGTGATCCGTCCGAATTCCTGCGGAACGTTGCTTACACGTGCGAGCATCTCTATCCGAAGCCGAAGCTCGTCGTAGCGAATTTCCCGCATAACCCTTCGGGAACCTGTATCGAGCAGAAGTTCTTCGATGAACTGGTTGTGCTCGCCAAACGCTACAAGTTCCTCGTGATCAGCGATTTCGCGTATGCGGACATCTGCTTCGATGGATACCAGGCTCCCAGCTTCCTGGCGTCACCAGGCGCCATCGATGTCGGCGTCGAAATGACGACGATGAGCAAGGGCTTCAGCATGGCTGGCTGGCGTATCGGTTTCTGCTCAGGAAATCGGGAAATGGTCCGGGCTCTGGCAACGATCAAGGGTTACTACGACTACGGGATCTTCCAGGCGGTTCAAATCGCCGCGATCATCGCCATGCGAAACTGCGAACCAGCGGTCGACGCCATTGCGAAAGAATACCAGATCCGTCGCGATGCCCTGGTTGAAGGCCTGAATCGTATTGGCTGGGATGTCCAGCGCCCGAAAGCGGGGATGTTCGTCTGGGCCAAGATTCCCGAACCGTGGGCTCAGATGGGCTCCATCGAATTCTCGATGAAACTGCTGCAGGAAGGTGGCGTGGCCGTCAGCCCTGGCCGCGGATTCGGTGAAGAGGGTGAAGGTTATCTCCGTCTGGCAATCGTCGAAAACAGCCAGCGATTGCGACAGGCGGTTCGTCAGATCCAGACCTGTCTGAAGATCGACGCTGCCCCGGCTGCGTAGCTCAATGAACCTTGAATTCCCAGAGCCGGAACGCAGTCGCGTCCGGCTCTTTTTTATTGACCGGTCGCGAGTGCGTTCCGGCGAACAGGCGAAAGGTCACGATGTTCGATCCCCAGCAGTACGTCAGTGACCAGAGTCAACTCCCAACCGAATCTTTT
>CAIWEX010000425.1 GCA_903911795.1 uncultured Schlesneria sp. | reverse complement strand
TAATAAACTCACAGACCGCTTCGGTCAGCAAAGTCTTCTCAGAACCTCCGACCATTTGATAATCATCAGCCCGCGAGAAATCGCGGGCTGTTGGTGTTTTCACAGCCGAAAACTTTCAACACTCAACGGTCAGTGAATTGAGATTACGGGCAGGTTGCGAAGCTGGCGTGTATTGATCACTTTGCCATTGGCGTTACACCTATGAATCAAGAGCCATTGACGGTTAATCGAACGATGGTGGGAGTGATCGGTGTCGTTCTGCTAATTGGGGCTGCCATTCTGGTCCTCATCCGTGCCGATGGCACATTGGAAATCTGGGCTGGGGCTTGTCTGAAGGTTGGGCTCGTCATGATTGCCTTCTGGCTGGCACTGCCATCCATCACACGACATGAAAATCTAGGCAAGGCCTCACTAACCTCTCTGGCCGCAGTGCTCGCGGGGGCATTAATCGTGGCTCGCACAAAGGTGCCACTCAGAGTCATTCTTCCGGTTCTTGCGGTTGCTGTCGTCGCATTGCGAGTACTTCGACCACGCGGACCAGCTTCAAATCGTCCCCGCCGCGATTTTTAACTTTCAGCTCGGACTCTCGTATTATGAATCCGTGGCTGCAGTGCTCAGCGCCAAGCACCCGTTTTCCGTTTACGAAAGCCCTGTGGCGACCCTTCCCTGCGTGTGGTAGAGTTTCCATCAGATCTGGCCGATGCTTGAGCGATATAGTTCGTCGTTCCACGACAGGTGTGGCTCGGTCCGGCATCTCGAAGTTGCGGGAGTTGACGAAATGTTTTCGCTGCTTGGTGCTTCGGCGAAGCTGTGTGATGGACTGACCCGGCGCGAGTGGTTGCGTATTGGCGGGCTTGGTACTCTCGGCCTCTCACTGCCGAATCTCCTTGAAGCACGCGATTTACTTCCCGCAGGTGTCCTTCCCACGGATAAAACCTTTGGGAAAGCGAAGAATGTGATCTTCCTTTACCTGCTCGGCGGGCCACCGCAACACGAAACCTTTGATCCCAAGCCAGGAGCACCGCTGGAAGTTCGCGGTCCGTTCAAGCCGATTCACACGAATGTCCCTGGTATCGACTTCTGTGAACTCTTGCCTCGTACTGCACAGATTGCCGACAAACTGGCGATCGTCCGTTCGATCTCCACGGACGACAACAATCACGACAGCAGCGGCTACCAGCTTTTGACCGGCTACAAATACATCGGCCCCAATTCGCGGACCATCCAGGCGACCGACTGGCCCTGCCTGTCATCCATGGTCAAGATGCTGAAACCGAGTGAAGTATTGCCTCCACTTTCGGCGGTCACCATTCCCGACTTGTGGCGACTGAACGAAAATGTGACTCCTGCTGGCCAATCCGGGGGATTTCTTGGTAGCCAGTGGAGTCCCGATGTGTTTGTTGGTGACCCAGCAGCGACAAATTACAAAGTTCAGGGGCTGCAACTCAGTTCACTGCCGCCACTGCGAGTTCGGCAGCGCGAAGGACTGTTGCAACAGGTGGAGCGGCACTTCGCTGCCGCCGAACGGGGCGAGTATTCTCGCAATTATCAGAAGTTTCAGCAGCAATCGTTTGAATTGATGACCTCCACGCGAGCCCGTGATGCCTTCGATCTATCGAAGGAACCGGATGTACTACGGCGTGCTTACGGCTTGACCACCTGGGGCCAAAGCCTGCTGCTTTCACGGCGATTGATTGAATCGGGCGTGCGGCTGGTGCATGTCAACTGGCCTCGAGAACCGGGTGATAATGCCGTCGACAATCCTCTCTGGGACACACACGCTCAGAACGCCGACCGTGTCGAGGATGTGTTGTGCCCACAGTTTGATGTCAGCTTTTCAGCATTCATCAACGACTTGGATCAGCGTGGATTATTGAGCGAAACGCTGGTCGTCGCGATCGGTGAGTTTGGTCGCACACCGTCGATCAACGCCAACGGCGGACGTGATCACTGGGGACCTGTTTTCAGTTTTGCAATGGCCGGGGCCGGGATCGCCGCAGGGCAGGCCTATGGCGCCAGTGATGCCAACGGGGCCTATCCCGCACGCGATAAGGTTTCCGGTGGCGATCTGACAGCGACCATCTTCCATCTGCTGGGAATTCCGCATTCCTCAACATTCCATGATCGCGAAGGGCGCGAACATAAGCTGACCCTGGGATCACCGATCTACCCGATCCTGGGACTCGACCCCGCGACGCGCGAGCGTCGTGAATGTACGGGCGACCTCGCTCGAGTTCCACCATTCAGCCAGATCACTCTGTTGAATACAGACTTTGAAGCGAACGTGCCGCTGTATTCAGGTGACACGAATCGCCCCAAAGGTTGGCGCGGCTTCCCGTTGATTGATTCACCGACCGATCGGTTTGGTGTTTCGCTAGTTACGGGTGATTCCGCCCAATCGTTGAGTGGCCGCAACCACGTGGGGATGGGAATTCATCGCAGTCCGAGTCCGTTACGTATCGCCAAGGGCGAAACAGCCTTTCTGACGCAGGAGATTCGCAGTCCGTTCGCCGGAAAGTATCTGCTCAAGGTTCCTGTCCGTGCCACGGGCTCATCCCGCGAATTCTTCGACGATGTCTTTTTGAAACAATTCTCATTTCGCCTGCAGTTCTTCCAGTTCACAACGAATGCCAAGCTGGCCACGGAGCGGAAGGAACTGGCTTCAATCACTTTTGTTCCGCGAATTGCAGAGCAACCGAAGGACTATGAAATCTTCACGCTGGAAAAGGTTTTCGAAAACCCCAGTCCCGGTGGGAACTTCTCGTTCGGCCTGGGGATGGGGATCGCAATCATCATCGAAAAAACTGCTGAGGGAGTCCTGACTGTCCCGATTGCTGATATGGCGATCCTGCAGATTGATGACGTCTCCGTTGAATTCACTGGCAAGACCCGCATTGAAACGGTCAAGGTCTAGCCATGTTCGATTTCCCAAGATCTCAATCAGTGGCTTGCGTTACCCGTAAACTCCATGTGAGTCTGCTGGCTTTTCTGTTCAGTTATCTTCTGCTGCCATTCGCGAATCTGCACGCCAGTGAACCACACGTCTCGTTTCGACGTGAAGTGATTCCTGTTCTCACCAAGTACGGATGTGCGACTGGGGCCTGCCATGGGTCGCCGTCAGGCAAGGGAGGTTTTCGACTGTCACTGCGCGGATTTGATCCGGAACTCGATCAGACAACAGTGATCCGCGAATCGCTGGGTCGCCGCGTCAATTCTTCAGACTCCGCTACGAGTCTTCTGCTGCGCAAGCCACTCATGGAGATTGCACATGGCGGAGGACGCAAGTTGCGCGACACAGATCCCGGGTACCAGATCTTGAACCGCTGGATTGCTCAAGGGTGCCCTGTGGATACAACGGCGGGGACCACATGCCGCGAGTTAACCGTGACTCCTTACGAACTCAAACGGATCTGGCCCGATACGAAATTCTCATTGCAAGTTAATGCGCGATTTGATGACGGATCTGTTCGTGATGTGACGGCACTCGTCGACTTCAATTCAACAGACGATACCGTTGCCACCGTTTCGAAATCCGGTGAGGTCCATGGGATTGCTGGCGGCGATGCTACGATCGTGGTTCGGTATCTCGATCAACTCGCCGTAGCCCCCGTCACTATTTTGAAACCGGTCGCCGGGTTCGGCTGGACCAATCCGCCGGCCAACAACGAAATTGATCGACTGCTGAATGAGCGGCAGAGGCTGTTACAGATTGTTCCATCAGAACTCTGTTCAGACGGTGAATTCATCCGACGACTCTATCTGGATGTTCTGGGAACGTTGCCGACCCCTGACGAAACCCGAGGTTTTCTTGCGGATCGATCACCGACAAAGCGAACCGCATTGATTGACCGGGTCCTGGAGCGTGACGAATACGCTCAATACTGGGCCATCAAGTGGGGAGACCTGCTGCAGGTCAAGGCGAGCAAACTCTCTCCAGCCGGTGTCGCCAAGTTTCATGAATGGCTGGTCCGCGTACTACGTGACAATCGCCCCTATGATCAATTCGCAATCCAACTGCTGACAGCATCGGGCAGCACCTATGAAAACCCACCAGCTGCCTTCTACCGGGCGGCGACCGATGTCGACTCGTGCAGCGAAGCGACGTCGCAGGTCTTCCTGGGGATTCGAATTCAATGTGCCAAGTGCCATAACCACCCCTATGAACGGTGGACGCAGGACCATTACTACGGTCTCGGTGCATTCTTTCGTCGAGTCCAGCGGCGGCCTGATCGAAACTCGGAAGAGATCACGATCTGGACCTCTGATTCAGGCGAAGCCATGCATCTGCGAACCGGTCAGCCAATCCAGCCTCTCGTTCCGATTGACGGACCGATTCCAGTTTCCCCTGGAACTGACCGCCGCGTCGCTTTCACTAAATGGCTGACGAGCTCACAGAATCCGTTCTTTGCCAAAGTCGGTGTCAATCGGCTTTGGGGACATCTGCTGGGACGAGGCCTGGTCGATCCGGTCGATGACTTTCGCGACTCGAACCCCGCATCGCATCCGGAACTGCTCGATTGGCTGACTCATGAATTTGTTCGCAGCGATGCGGGGAATATCCCGTTCGACCAGAAACGGATGTTGAAGCTGATCCTTCAGAGTCGCACGTATCAACTGAGCAGCCAGACGAATCCCTTCAACGAACGGGACCAGAAACTGTTTTCGCACGCAAATGCCCGCACGCTCTCTGCAGAACCGATGCTGGATGCAATCTGTGCCGTCACTGGAGTCGACGAGAAATATGCTGGCAGGCCAGCCGGTACACGAGCCATCGAATTGCCCAGTCCAGATATTGGCAATGATTTCCTGCAGATTTCGGGGCGGCCAGCTCGCAATACGGTTTGTGACTGCGAACGTACGCGTGAGCCCAAGCTGTCGCAAGCGCTGCAGTTACTGGGTGGGGACATGATCGCGAAGAAGTTGGCACAGCCGCAAAGTCGACTCGCTCGACATCTGGATCGCAACCGGACTCGTAATGACGTCGCTGTCCACCCCCCGAAATCAGGCCTGCAATTATGGCTTCGCGCGGACGTCGGCCTGTTGAACGAAGCAGGTGCTGAAGCCACTGACGGGGAATCTGTTGCCACGTGGCGCGACCAAAGTCCGCACGGTCGCAGCGTTATCCAGTCGCAAGTGGCTCTGCGTCCGAAATTGATCGTGAATGGCATCCGAAATCGGCCCGCATTGCAGTTTGATGGGACCGATGTTCTGCACGACGTGAATACAAACCTGATTCCTACGGGAGCGGCACGGACTGTCGTGGCCGTTGCTCAAGCGGACGAAACGAGCGGCGGGGGAGCTCTGTTCACTTTTCGCCGAACGGTCCCCGTCTGCACGCTGCAACAAGTCCTCTATTCGGGTACCTATTACGTCTATTCCGACGGCGTCAATTCATCGGGGAATTCGACCATTCCGAACGCCATTGATGCAATTCGCCAGCCGTTTGTGACGGCGTTCGCTTCGGCAGCCGCCGGACAAAAGTTGGTCGTGTGGCTCAATGGCCAGCCCCAGGTTGTGACGCAACCTGGAGGCGTCGGACCTGATTCAGGTTCCGTCGGATTCACAATCGGCAATCGGGAAGACCATCCACAGTTTGGTTGGCAGGGACGGATCAGCGAGGTGCTGGTTTACGACCGCATCCTGACGAACGAAGAACTGGCCGACTTGAGCCGCCAGCTTGCAGCACGGTATTCGGTCGATTCCCCCGCCACGCCGCTGATTGATCCCCCCACCGCTGAGTCCGATGTGCTCGATCAGGCGTTCGTCACGAATCTGTATATGACCGCATTCAGCCGCGAGCCGTCACCGGATGAGGTGACTCAAATCATCCGTCATTTACACTCAGTCAACGATCGACGCGAAGGACTGGGGGATATCATCTGGGCAGTCCTGAATTCCCGCGAATTCCTGTTTCAACATTGAATGACCGTGCGCAATTATGGTTGTTGCGGTGGTGCCACTGCTTCGGAGTCCTCGGAGAAGCGGTGTCTTCGCGGCGACCTCCTCCTTGACCTTCGAGCAAATCGAGCACAGTCGTTTAGTCAACACCAGGCAAAGTGTCGCGCCACAAATCGATACCCGGAATTACTCAAATGGCCATTCATCTCCCAACGCTTCGCGCTGAAGGCGAGTCAGTTGTGAGATCCCCTTGGCAGCCAGATCGAGTTGACGGTTGAGAAGATCGCGAGAGAACGGCTTTCCTTCAGCCGTCCCCTGAACTTCAATGAACTCACCGGCACCCGTCATGACCACGTTCAAATCGACCTCAGCCTGACTGTCTTCGATGTAGTCCAGATCCAGAACCGGAGTCCCGTCACAAACGCCAACACTGACTGCGGCGAGGCTTGTCTTCAGCACCGGGCGACCCGGAGTGAGTTCCCCACGAATCGAAGCGATCGCATCACAGAGAGCGATGAAGCCACCGGTGATACTGAGTGTTCTGGTCCCACCGTCAGCTTCCAGGACATCGCAGTCGACGGTGATCGTACGTGGTCCCAGGGCTGCGAAGTCGACAACGGCTCGCAGGCTGCGACCGATCAGCCGTTGTATCTCCGTCGAGCGGCCATCCATCTTGTCCCGTTCTCGCTTTTTGCGAGGCGACGTGCTGCCGGGGAGCATCGAGTATTCTGCTGTCAGCCAGCCAACCGCTTCCGCAGGATTCGCGGCCTTCCATGGTGGCAATGTACTGTCGACACTGGCCGTACAAAGGACCGTCGTTCGCCCTGCCTGAATGAGTACGCTCCCCGGAGCGGCACCGGTAAACTTTCGCTGAACCCGGATTGATCGCAGTTCGTCGGCTTGTCGCTGGTCGTGACGCAAGGGAATCACTTTCTGGTCGTAGTCGTCAGATAATTTCGTACAACAGCCCCAATTTTCGGGACATCTCACGCCCACCCTACACGTTTTTCGCGGCTCACGCCATGAAAGCGGGGTGGCGGGGCGCACTGGCTTTGCAGAATCGCCCGAAATGGAATGCGGTTGAACGGGGGCTTCCCAGCCCACCACACAGCCGTGCTGGACACATGGCTCGAAGCGAGCACGTCATAAAGTAGGGTGAGACCAGCTCGCTTCGAGCGCCGGCCCATCATAATGAAACGTCGAGATTTGATGGTGGGCCTGCGCGGCGAAGCGCCGCTGGTCCCAACCTACATCCTGCCCAGCTTCATGGGCCCTGAG
>CAIWEX010000424.1 GCA_903911795.1 uncultured Schlesneria sp. | reverse complement strand
CACGGGAAGCGTGTTGAATCTTGGTGGAGGGCTCCCATTGATTGCTCCAAATAACGTTGAACTTATCTTTGCCGGCCGCTTCAAGGCCGACACGAAAGCCACCGACGCCCGCAAATAATTCGACCACTTTCAAGGGGGCTGGTCGATTGACTGAACAGACATAGGGAGTCGATTCCTCCCGTAAAACATCCGCCTGTCGGGCGTCAGAAGAGGCGCGGCGACGGATGGCAGTCCGCGCTGGCTTCCGTTTGACTCGCGGAGACTTGGTCGCAGCTTTAGGTTTTGCTTTCATGGGGAAGATACTTAACAAGATGCGGAACGAAGATCAAATACATAATCAGCTCACAGCATCCGGCTCGGCTTCGGAGTCAGAGCTGGCAGCCACTTCAAATGGATGGCAATCGATGCCGTTGGCGGTAGCGACCTGATACATCTCATCATAACACTGATGGATCTCGGACCAATCCGAAGCGTCGAGGCCGACGAGCCAGACTGGCATCTGCAAACCGATGGAAAGATATTCACGGAGGGAAAGCAGATACTCGTAACTGGCGACACCTTGATCGAACAAGCGCGCCAGCCTGGAAGTCGCGGCCACCAACACAGCCACATCACAGGTGCGGGCCCGGCTAGCAATCTGAAATTTGAACAGGTCCCGGTATACGCTCGCGACATTCCCGAACTCCACTTCGACGAAGACACGGTTCTTCACGAAATCACCGAGAAGATTCGCACCGATCATCTCCGAAGTGAGGTTGGCGACGGGCTGGCAGGTCCAACCAGCTTTTTCAAGTCCGGCGTTAATCGCAACATTCCACGCCGATTGGTCGATGGGCATCAGCGCGTATCGGTTCTGACCGAGAAAACTTTTCTTTTGACGCTTCGGAGTCGCGGGACGACCCGTGGGAGTGAACGGGCCGGCGGGGCGAAGGGGCACATCAATGGACGAGAGGACGTTCTTTAGTTCCTCGAACTGTCCGCGGAATGCGTGTTCGATGATGACGTCACCATGCAGATGGCCCGCGCTGAGAAGTTTCGGTTTCATTCAAGATTTGAGACCGGCGGTCAGATCATGGACGGTGCAGCCAAGGGCTTTGGCCAGCTTGCCAGCCGTCAGCAAAGTGGGATTACGGACGCCGCGTTCGATGCCGCTGACATAAGTCCGATCGAGGTCTGCCACATCGGCGAGACCTTCCTGGGAGAGCCCGTGAGCCTCACGACGTCGACGGACATTCAGCCCGAAGGCAGATAATAGCGAACGTTTCTTTATCACAACTCACATTGAAGGTGAATTCGGACTATCTGTCCACGGACTAGAAGTCACACGCTGAGACCATGAAATCTGCGGATGACAGGATGATCGTGTAATGACAGGTAAACTTCCCCGCTGACGACAACTATAATTCCCCATGGCCGGGGAAAGTTCCGGTGGTTTTTGGTCGGGCCGTTGGCCCGACCGGGCAGACTGCCGGAACATGATCAACTCCTTGCAACGGATTCGGCTCGTCACCGAGTTTCAACGGACCGGAAGTATTGGTATGAGTGCATTGAAAAGCGGGATGGATCGGAAGACGGCGCGGAAGTATTTAAAACACCCGGAACGCGTGGGCGAACCACGTCCGGCGCGAGAGTGGCGCACGCGAGTGGATCCACTGGCCGCGATCTGGCTGGTGGCGGAACCCCGATTGCGGGCGGCCCCGGAGTTGGAGGCCAAGGCGTTGTTCGAGCATTTGCTGATGATCCGGCCGGAGCAGATGCAGGAAACGCAGTTGCGAACGTTTCAGCGGCGGGTGCGGCAGTGGAAGTTGGAGCATGGGCCCGCACCCGAGGTGATCTTTCCGCAAACGCACCAGCCCGGTGAGGTCATGCAGTTGGATTGGACGCACGCCAAGGAACTGGCGATCAGCATTGCCGGTCACCCGCTGGATCATCTGCTTTGCCAGGCGGTGCTGCCGTATTCGAACTGGCAGTGGGCGACGCGGTGTCAGTCGGAGTCGCTGTTGTCGCTGCGCGCGGGTTTGCAGGCGGCGCTGTTCCGGCTGGGTAAAGTGCCCAAGCTCTTGCAGATTGATAACAGCAGTGCGGCCACGCATCAGATCAGCGGCGAGGGCAAACGGGATTTCAATCCGGAGTTCCTGTCATTGGTCGCCCATTACGGACTGACGCCGCGAACCATCCATGTGGATTGTCCGAATGAGAACGGCGACGTCGAGGCGCACAACGGCCATTTGAAACGGCGGCTGGAGCAACATCTTTTGTTGCGTGGGTATCGGGACTTTGCCAGTGAAGCCGCTTACGATGAGTTTGTGGCCGGGGTGCTGACCAAAGCCAACGGACCGCGCACGACCAAGGTGGCCGAAGAGTTGGCGGTGATGCGGGAGCT
>CAIWEX010000423.1 GCA_903911795.1 uncultured Schlesneria sp. | reverse complement strand
GGTACAATTCTGCAAGGCTTTCACCAGACACTGGCGGCCCAAGGCTGCCGCCAGTGCCACCCCATTCGTCGCTGAATTCGAGAGAATTCACGTTTCTTCAATGCATCTCCGAACTCTCACGATTTCGGCTACTCAAATTCTGCCGTACAAAATACCTTTACCTACATATTCTTCGACTCCATCCGAATTGACTTCAAACTGCTTCGAATAGTGCCAGGAAATCGTAATGCCAGCAGCCGACGTAACTCTCCCTGCCAGTGATGTCATTCAGTCGCTTTATCGTGTCATGCAGACGATTCGACAGACCGAGGAGGAACTGGCTCGCTGCCACCAGCGCGGGTTGATCCACGGTGCTTGTCATACGTACGTCGGAGAAGAAGCAATCGCGACTGGGGTTGCTGCCCATCTGCGGCCTGAGGATGTGGTCTTCAGTACGCACCGGGGACATGGACACGCACTCGCCAAGGGGATGCCGCCGAGTGAATTGATGGCGGAACTCTTCGGGCGTGCAGCGGGTTGTTCCCGTGGCCGTGGAGGCAGCATGCACTTGTTCTCTCCGGAAATCGGCATGATGGGGACCAGCGGTATCGTTGGCCCCTGTATCCTGCAGGCGTGCGGCGGCGGATACAGTTTCAAGCTGCTCAAGACCGATAATGTCGCGGTCGCGTTTTTCGGTGATGGAGCGTCCAATAACGGTGCCTTCCACGAAGGCCTGAACATGGCCAGCATCTGGAAACTGCCAGTCCTGTTCATCTGTGAAAACAATCAGTTCGCAACCGAAGTCCCCAATGCCTACGCGGCAGGAAACCCAAATGTCGGTAGTCGCGGAGAAGCCTACGGAATGCCGGGGTTTACACTCGACGGCAACGATGTCCTGGAGATCTATCGCGTCGCCGGAGAAGCCGTGAAGCGAGCCCGAACGGGTGGCGGCCCAACTCTGATTGAATGCAAGACCTATCGCACGCGGGCTCATGCGGAAGGAATGGGAGACTTCACCTATCGAACTCGCGAAGACGTGGAAGAATGGAAGAAGAAATGTCCGATCACTCGTTTGCGACAAACGGCGAGTCAGAAAGTGACCGCCAGCCAGTTCGATGCGATTGACAGTGAAGTGGCTTCGATCGTGAAAGAAGCCCGCGATTTCGCCGAAGCGAGTCCAGTGCCGGATCCAGCATCCGCCACGCGACATGTCTACTCCGAGCCGTCACCGCCGATCCCTGCACCTCCCCCGGCGACCCGTTCGATCACGATGACGCAGGCGACCCATGAAGCACTCGCCGAAGAAATGAAAACCAACCCCAGGATTTTCGTCATGGGGGAAGGGATCGGTGTCCGGGGTGGCAACTTCAAAACAACAGCGGGGCTGTTCGATCTTTACGGTGCGGAACGCCTTTGTGACACCCCGATCTGTGAACGAGGTTTCGTCGGATTGGCCTGCGGGGCGGGAATGACGGGGACTCGACCCGTTATCGATTTCATGTTCGCCGATTTTGTGCTCGATTCGGTCGGCGAAATCATCAACCAGATTGCCAAGATGCAGTACATGAGCAGCGGTCGTTTGAAGATGCCCGTACTGCTGCGAGGCTGTATCGGCATCGGCCATTCTGCCGCGACGCACCATTCCGGCAATTACTACCCGATGTACTCGCAAGTCCCTGGCCTGCGGGTTGTCGTGCCATCGAATGCGGCCGATGCCAAGGGTTTGCTCAAGCATGCATTGCGCTGCAACGACCCAGTGATGTTTCTGGAGCATCGTGAAATCCTCTCGATCAAGGGCCCCGTCCCGGACGGTGATTACGAGATTGAATTCGGCAAGGCGGCGATCACGCGAACAGGGCACGACGTCACAGTCGTCGCCCTCGCACGAATGGTTCATCTGACGCTTTCGGTCTGTGATGAACTGGAAAATGCGGGGATCTCGGTGGAAGTCGTCGATCCGCGAACGGTTTCGCCTCT
Organism: uncultured Schlesneria sp.; assembly: GCA_903911795.1. GTDB lineage: Bacteria > Planctomycetota > Planctomycetia > Planctomycetales > Planctomycetaceae > Schlesneria. The sequence goes on along the minus strand of CAIWEX010000423.1, from coordinate 35,673 downwards.
GGATATCGACACGATCCTGCAATCTGTCCATAAGACCGGACGGCTGTTGATCGTGGATGAGACGTTTGGCCCCTGCAGCATTGCGAGTGAAGTGGCAGCTCAGATCGCCGATCGAGGGTTCAATGATCTGGATGCACCGATCAAACGAATCAACGGAGCCTTTACTCCGACACCGTATAGTCCGAGCTTGGAAAAGATGGTTGTCCCCCAGGCCCAAGACATTGCCCAGGCGATCCGCGACCTGATGAACGAATAGACTTGGAGTAACGCATGGCTTTCGAGATCATAATCCCCCGACTCGGCTGGTCGATGGAAGAGGGGGTTTTCGTACGTTGGTTGAAGCGGGACGGCGATGTCGTCACGCCGGGCGAAGCGTTGTTTGAACTCGAAGGTGAGAAAGCCGCTCAGGACGTCGAAGCTGTCGACGGCGGGATTCTTCGCATTCCACCGACGGCCCCACAGCCGAACACGACTGTCGCCGTTGGAGCAGTCATCGGCTATCTCGTCGCAACGGGTGAAGCAACTCCCGGTTCCTCAACAGGCACAGTAGCAGTCAACGTCACTGCAGCCAGCAATGTTTCAGCAGTATCTCCTGTGGCGAAGGCCTCGTCTCTCGTCGAGCCAGCCACAGAATCCGCGGCTCCACCCTCCGTGCGCCGCATGGCTCGTGAACGTGGCATCAACCTCAGTCAAGTCGCGGGGAGTGGTCCTGCCGGACGAATCCTGGCGTCGGATCTTGTCACTGCAAATCCCGTTGCGCGTCAACAAACGAGCCGTTCGAATGTCGCGAGTCCGCGAGCCCGGCGGATCGCCAGGGAATTAGGAGTCGACTGGAAGACGGTCGACGGCTCGGGGCGTGATGGTCGCGTCCGCGAACGCGATATTCTTGCGGCAGCGAAGCGACCCAAAACGACGAGTTCAGCGAGTTCGAATGCGACGTCTAAAGGTACTTCGATTCCAATGACGCGTCATCGCCGCACGATCGCGGATCGGATGACGAACAGCCGCCAGCAAACTGCCCCCGTCACTTTGACGACCCGCATCGATGCCACGAATCTGGTAAGCCTGCGACAACAATTCAAAGCCGCAGGAGGTGACGTCGTGCCGTCGTATTCGGATGTCGCAATCAAGCTATCCGCCATGGTCCTTGCGCAACAACCGCAGGTGATGGCACAATGGGGCGAGAACCAATTGGTGATCCCCGAGGAAATCAGCATCGGACTGGCTGTCGATACCGACGCGGGCTTGCTGGTCCCTGTTATCCGCAACGTGCCATCACTGACGGTGACAGAGGTCTGCAGTCGGACCAGTGACCTGATCAGCAGGACGCGCGCCGGTCAACTGAAAGCGAATGACATGCAGGGAAGTGTCTTCACGATTACGAATCTCGGAGGATTCGGGATCGATGGATTCACACCCATCATCAATTCCCCCGAAGCAGCCATCCTGGGCATGGGCCGGATTCGTCGAGAACCAGCAGTGGTCGACAATCAGATCATCCCGCGAGATCAAATGACGCTCAGCCTGACGTTTGATCACAGAATCCTTGACGGTGCTCCTGCCGCCCGATTCTTGCAAACATTAAGTCAGGCACTGGAATCGCCATCCGCCTGGCTGTTGCGCTGAAAAGCCTTGAAATGGGGTGTTTCGTACTTGGTTTAGGTACAAATTGTCTTTGAGGCTGGTTCCACAATCAGGGGGCGTTCCCCTCCGTGATTTCCGTGCACTCCGTGTCCCAATCCTTCTACAACGCTCATTCAAAGAGTCTTCCGATGGAACCGACCGCCTATCATGAAGCGGGACATGCATTCATGGCGACGCGGCTGGGAGCTCGGGTGAAGTCCGTAACGATTGACCCAGATAATGACGACGGCCCCGAGCGATTCGGGGATACGCAGATTTTCTGGAAACGATCCAAGTTCAGCGACCGCGAATTTCACGAACGAGCCGTCAAGGTCTCACTCGCCGGACCTGTTGCAGAAATGCTCTATACGGGTGACCCATTCCATCCCGGCCTCGTCGCAGAGTGGGCACATGACTGGCAGGCCGCGTGGGAACTGGCTGCTGTGCTGATTCCAGATGATCGCCGCCGTCTGGAATATCTCGAACAAACCACCGGCGAACTCTATCGCTTCATGGACGCCGAACCTAACTGGTCCGCCATCGCCGCATTGGCGGATCATCTACTGGCTCACGAGACTCTGGAAACAGAAGAAGTGCGAGACATCATCCGTGACTGGATCGGGATGTAATCGCAGACGCGCTCGGCGCGGGTCTCCCGACCCCGCCGAAACGGCCGACCGAAGGTCTCCTCTTCAATTCCGGACATTTGGCAGGAAAATGAGAGGCAGAATGTGCGATCACGACAACAAAACAGGCCGGGTTTCGACAAGAATCGAAACCCGGCCTGCGATGAAAATCATCTGGCGAAACCAGATTTAGTAGCGGTAGTGATCCGGCTTGAAGGGGCCGTTTACTGGCAGATGCAGATAATCGGCTTGCTTCTGAGTCAGCTTGGAAAGCTTGACGCCGATCGTACCCAGGTGCAGGCGAGCGACTTCTTCATCCAGTTCCTTGGGCAGGCGATGGACACCCAGAGGATACTTTTCGGTTTCGGTCCACAGGGCCAGTTGTGCCAGCGTCTGGTTGGTGAAGCTGTTGGACATCACGAATGATGGATGGCCAGTAGCACAGCCGAGGTTGACCAGGCGTCCCTGAGCCAGCAGCAGTACGCTGCGACCAGTGTCAGCGAAAGTGTACTTGTCGACGGCACCGACTTCGGCCGGCTTGATGTTGATCTTCTTGGCTTTGCCCGATGTGACCTGGGCTTCCAGCCAGGCGACGTCGATTTCGATGTCGAAGTGGCCGATGTTGCAGATGATCGCATCGTTCTTCATCTTGGCGATATGCTCGCCGCGGATGATGTCGCAGCAACCGGTCGTCGTCACGAAGATGTTCCCTTCGGACGCCGCGTCTTCCATCGTGGTGACTTCAAAACCTTCCATCGCAGCCTGCAAGGCGCAGATGGGATCGATTTCGGTGACGATCACGCGAGCACCATAGCGCTGCATCGAGATCGCACATCCCTTGCCCACGTCGCCGTAGCCTGCGACCACAACAACCTTGCCAGCGATCATGACGTCGGTGGCTCGCTTGATACCGTCGGCGAGGGATTCACGGCAACCGTACAGGTTGTCGAATTTGCTCTTGGTCACCGAATCATTGACGTTGATCGAAGGAACCTTGAGTTCCCCTCGTTCGAGCATCTGGACGAGGCGATGTACACCTGTCGTCGTTTCTTCGCTGATCCCCTTGATCCCGGGAAGCAGTTCCGGAAACTTCTGGTGGACCATCTGAGTCAGGTCACCACCATCGTCGAGAATCATGTTCAACGGCTGACCGTCTGGGAAGAAGAGGGTCTGCTCGATGCACCAGTCGAATTCTTCGTTGGTCATCCCCTTCCAGGCATAGACGGGAACCCCGGTCGCAGCGATGGCTGCAGCAGCCTGATCCTGCGTGGAGAAAATATTGCAACTGCTCCAGGTGACTTCGGCACCCAGGGCGGTCAGAGTTTCGATCAAAACGGCCGTCTGAATCGTCATGTGCAGGCAGCCAGCGATGCGGGCACCTTTGAGTGGCTTGGATGCGCCGTATTTCGTGCGGAGCGCCATCAGGCCAGGCATCTCGTTCTCGGCGATCTCGATTTCTTTGCGGCCCCATTCGGCCAGGGACATATCCTTGACCTTGTAGGGAAGTTTCTTGTCAGTTCCTGCCTTGGGCAATGTCGCCGTTGCCATATCCAAATATCCTCCTGAAGCCGATAGCGGAACAATCCACATGATCGTTCCAAAAATTGTCATTGGACGCGTCTGGCGGGTCGTTCAGCACGCTTTTGACGCGTCTGGATCATTGACTGCAGGGACGTTAGAAACGCCTCCCACATCCGGGCCATCCACGATGAGTCGCAAGATTGTAGCGTGACTGTCCAGCGATGTCGCCCTCGTTGGCAGGTGTTGAGGAAGAAAACGCGGGAGACAATATTTGCAGCCCGATGTGCAAGTTAAAATGATCGTGCGCGATTTTGCTCGAAGGTCAAGGAGGATGTCGCCGCGAAGCCACTGCTTCTCCGAGGACTCCGAAGCAGTGGCACCACCGCAACAACCATAATCGCGCACGGTCATTTAGTTCTCTGGCAAAGCGATCGAGGCCAGATCCTGTGCCAGGAGGTGACGCTCATCAGCGTCGGCGATTTCGTTCAGCAATCCAGTCGCCTCGCCGTACGCAAGCCGTGCCTGCGGAATTTTTCCGGCCAGCGCGGTGGCGCGTGCCACGGCTTCCAAGGCATAACCCCGGTAAAATGGGGGCAGATTCTGACTGAGGGAATTGCAAATGTCGGCATATCGCAAAGCCTCATCTGCCAGGCTCAAGACCGCATGCACTCGTGAGATCTGCCAGTACCCCACGGAAAGTTGCTGATTGGCACATTCCGGACGCTGAGTCCAGTGATAAAGCGAGGCAAACGCCAGCAATACCATCTGCCGGTCCTCGTCCGGCGTCCGATTCGTCTTGTCCAACAGTGACCAGACCTGGTTAAAACACGTGGAGGCAAAATGGCGATGCGTCACGGCAAAGTCAGGGGCGGGAGCATCCGACATCAGCGAAATCTCCTGAAACACGAATCCAACTCTTGTTGCTGACCTGTTCGACGACACTCCACCGGTTTTCCACCCGACGAATAGGTGATCGAGAAAATCGATTTCAATCTACGTAACGGCGGATCGTTTTGGAATCGCCATCAATTCCGGGATGAAATGCGAGGGAACCGCTGATAAACGCTAATGAACGCTGATAAATCAAGATCATCAGGAGATGGAAAGATGCTCTTCATGCAATCTGCAACCGGCTTCGTTGGCTCGCGGGATACTGTCTGCTGCAGGTCTATTTCGGAGATGAATAGTTGATGTGACTCAAAACTGTGTGATGTGAGTTTGGGCATTCAGCCCAAACAGAACACATTCCCCATCAGCGTTCATCATTGTTCATCAGCGGTCGACCCTCTGAATTCTGTGGAGTCTTCGCATCATCCAGGTGCAGGCCGATGGTGCGCTGCGGAACCTGTTTCTGGACAACAGTTTTCAGCGTCGAACCTATGCTTTGAATCAGCCGAATGTGGCGTCTTGGCATCATTCGTCGAAGCCACCTGCCAATTCTCGCGTCGCCAATGCTAATTATTCGCAACATGTTTCCAGATAATATTTTAGAGAATAAAATCGCTGGCTCGCGTCACGAGAAATGAACAAAAAATCGAATTGGCATTCAATCTGCTTTACAGCATGTTCATCCTGCGAATCACTCAAACAAACAACACGAGACGGTCAGCAGGGCCGCTCGAACGAATCCTGAATCAAGTCCCAGAAAGGACCAACACCATGTCAAACGTTTTCGCCACCCTGATCAACGACGAAGCTGGTTTCATCATCTCTGCTGAATTGGTCCTGGTTTCAACGATCGCTGTCCTCGGAATGATTGTTGGCCTGTCGGAAGTCGCTCTGAACGTCAACAACGAACTGGAAGACGTCGGCTCCGCGATTGGATCCATGAATCAGACCTACTGCGTCAAGGGAATCCTCGGTTGCCAAGGCTACTCCAGCGGCACCGAATTCCGCGACAACATCGATCACTGCGACAACACCTGTGACGTCCAGGGTTTCGAAGGCCGTGGCGAATACTCGGAATGATTTTTAACTTGCAAATGCTCCCGAAATGACGTTGAAGTCATCGCTTCTCTCCTGACTGCACCTCAGTCTTCGCGACGATATTCAACAGTGATCAAAAGACCGCACGTCTCTCGCACCACCCGAGACCTGCGGTCTTCACTTTTGTTCTCAAACGACAATCACTGTTGACGTTGCGGCATTCGCATTGCAGAATTCCGATGTTTACGTGAAGTTGTCGACAATCCTCTGCCGACAACCCGAATAGCCTTCCTCGCCCACCCCGCCCGTTTTTTTGCCGGAGTCGCGTGATGTTATCCCTGACTGGCATGCCGTTTCGATGCTGCGATGGCATTCCCCGGCGATCCTTTCTGCAAATCGGTTCTCTGGCGGTCGGTGGCCTGACGATGCCGCAGATCCTTCAGGCAGAAGCGAATCGGGGAAGTTCCTCGAACAAGTCCGTCATCATGGTGTACCTCAGCGGTGGACTGGCACATCAGGATACATTCGATCTGAAGCTGGATGCCCCCAAGGAAATTCGGGGCGAATTCAACGGCATCGATACCAGTCTGCCGGGATACCAGGTCGGAGAACTGCTTCCCCTGACATCGCAATGTGTCCACCGCATGTCGGTGGTTCGGTCGATCGTCGGGCTGCGTGACGAGCACAGCAGTTTTCAGAACGTCACCGGCTACCCGATGGACCAGAGCAATCGCGAAGGGAAGCCCAACTTCGGTTCGATCCTGTCGCACAAACTCGGGCAATCCGATCCTGCTGTCCCCGCGTTCGTCGATCTCTTTCCGACAATGCAGCATAAGCCCTATAACAGCCCGAAGTCAGGCGTCTTGGGCCCGGCTCATCGTTCAGTCCAGGCCGACGGCGAAGATCTGGCGAGTATGAAGTTGCGGTTTGTGGAACCAGGACAACTGGGCAACCGCCGCAAGCTGCTCGATTCCATGGATCGCTTTCGGCGCGAGGCCGATGCCAGTCCCGTCCGCAATATGGACGCGACATACGGCAAGGCCTTTGACGTGCTGACCAGCAGCCGACTCGTGAATGCACTGGACGTGACGAAGGAAGACCCGCGCATTCGTGAACGTTACGGAGTTGGATCGTCAAAGCATCTTGGCGATGGCGCACCCATGTGGAATGACCAGTTGCTCGCCGCACGTCGACTGGTGGAATCGGGAGTCCGTTGTGTCACCGTCGCGTATGGATTCTGGGACACTCACGGCAACAATTTCAAATATCTGAAAGATCACTTGCCGCTGTTCGACAAGGGGATCTCGGCACTTGTCAACGACATTTATGATCGCGGGTTGGATCAGGATGTGACGGTGTGCGTCTGGGGCGAATTTGGTCGTACGCCGAAAATCAACAAGGATGCAGGCCGAGACCACTGGCCGCGCGTCGGACACGCGTTGCTATGCGGCGGCGGCCTGAAAGTCGGCCAGATTCTGGGATCCACGGACAAATTGGGGAGTGATGTCGTCGACCGTCCGCTGCATTATCAACAGGTGCTGGCCACGCTGTACCATACAGTGGGGCTCGGTGAAGATCCGTCGATCAACGATATCTCAGGACGTCGCCTGCCAGTCTTGGATCCCGGAATCCGACCGATCAGCGAACTGATCTGAGTTTTCCACGCCGAACGATTTTTGAATCGATGAATCTGCGGGTGGCGCGAGCGGACGGGCGGCGGGCGAGATGCGTAAGACACTGGCGGCCCAAGACTGCCGCCAGTGCCACCCAAGACGAGTGACGATTTTAATGAACGTCAACTGTGAAATCGCGGTACGGCCGAAACCGAACAGCTGCACTGTCGTAGCAGAATTCGTGAGAATTCATTCTTAAACGCCTCAATTGAGCAGCTTGGCAATCTTTGCATGTGCTTTGGCGTTCTGGCGAATCAGCAGTCCTGTCCCCAGCGGCAGGATGCTTCCCCCTTCCTCGTCAACGATCATCCATTTTCCAAGTTCTTTATTCCGAACGATTTGCTCTGCGAGTGCGGCCGCAGGGACATTCGCTCGTCGGACATCATACAACCGGTTGATCATCGTTTCGTCCGCCTTGGCAGCTGAAGTGATCTGAACCAGTTCATCCGCAACAGTCCAGGAGAGTTGATGCTGCGTTGCGATAGCGTCCAATCGCATCGCCGTTGACAGCTTCTTCGACGCCGCAAACTTGGAGTTCATTATCAACAGATTTAGCCCCTCATCTGAAAGACCCGTCGCATCGATCCAATAGGGAATACCATTCTTCCGAAGTAATTGTTCGAGTAACTCGGGCAAAGGGGTTTCTTCTGCGGAAAACTGTGAAGGAGTGTTGAGTTTCTTGAGGAGTGCCTGTTCACTGCGTTCCTGAACAGTCGGCGGGCGAGGACGTCCGTTTGCTGCAGTGATCAGATCAAAGACACTTTGCAATTCGGCGTGAACAAAACGCGTCTGACGAATTCGAAACGTCTGCGGATTGATTGCGGCAATTTCTCCTCCTTCACCATCCACATCCTTCCAGAACCCTGAGGTCATTTCGGTCAGGCCGACGGACAAGGTCTGCGGGTCAATACCGGGGCCAAGTTGTGCCAGCGGATAATCACGGACGACTAGATTTAATTCGTCCTTTTCGCGTGACATTACCGCCAGTCTCCCCTTCTCCATCGTTGCGACGAGAAACTGTGATTCGCATGCCAGATGGATCACAGAACCAAGGGTGATGCCATCCGCCGTCAAGGTGATTGGACCGGGGGCAACATCCGGGATCGACGGATCAAGATCGACTGGGATCTTGTATTTCTCACCCAGTTCACGCAGGAATTCCTCCGTCGGCTTATCCTTGACGTCGATCGACACCTTCTCCTGAAGACGCTTGTCCGTTCTCAGTTGAGCGTCAGTGACTGCTGGAATCGCCAGGAAAAATACTGCCAACAAAGCGATCAGTGAACGTATGAGCATTTTCTGGAATCTTGTTCGAGGAATGTTTCAAATCAGCTTCTGGCAGGAGACGTCTCACCTACGGAGGATCAAGACGGCAAAGGGGCTTGCTCATTCTCTACGACACGGTGTCTTGATACTGTGTGGATGATAACTCAACACGACAAGGGTGACGAGGATCCACGTCTCGGCAAATGGTTTCATTTGGGCGACTGGGGGCCCGATGCAAGTCCGAAGTCGGCAGCCACCGTTCGAAAGGCGATTTCTGCCGAAAGCGTCGACGAGCCGGTTCAAGTTCTTCTAGATTTCTTTGAACAAGACATTCCTCGGCCTCAGATCCAAGTCCCCACCGCAGAACCGTTTGCAGGGTACACCGGAAATGAATGTCGTCTGGCGACGGCTGCACCCCGCAATTGACCGGTTTTGTCTGAAGTGATATCTGGCACCTCTATTCCCGTTGAAGTCTTCACCAGATCTGTTGATTCGCGAGCTTGTCCTTGATGCGATTTTTGTCTGGCATTGCCGTGTTGATCTTCCTCAGTCCGATGACGTGGGGCGAAGAGAATTTCATGACACGCAATCGGCCACCGGACGACGGCAATTGGGTTCGGCCGATTTTTGAGCAACGATCGTCATTGGGAGCTCGTCAGAGTTCGAGAGGGATGACTCAACGGGTGCCTTTACGGACTGCGAAGCCGTTCGAACTGCAAGTGCGGCTGGTCAATGACGACGCGGGGTTTGCCTACATCGGCCAGGGAACACATACAGAACCGGAAATGAACGGTGAAGATCTGCTGCTTCCACCCGATCTGCCTGCTTCCGGTAACGATGAATTTACGATTAAAGCTCCAACAGGAAATGCGGTCCCTCTGGACGGTGCCGCGAAGGAAGCAGAAATCAATTCCAGTCCGGCAGATATCAAACCCGCAGACAATCGATCGAGCTTTGGCTGGATTGCGGGGACGGGAAACCAACTGGGAATGCTGGAATGGATGGGACGCGACCTGTCCGTTGTCGACTATTCGGCGGCGGATCGAGGTTCATTTCGTATCAACGGCGGTCACGAATTCCGCTGGCTGACCGGCCCCGATTCCACCGACTTGCCGCCCTATCTGTTCAGCCTGTTTGTCGAGGTTGGAGCGGGGATCAAAGTTGGCAACGACTGGTCATTCGATGTCGTGGTCTGCCCAAGCTGGAATACGGACTTTGCCAACAAGAGCTATCAGTTGTTTCGCCTTCCCTGGCAGGCCGTCAATACGTTTCGACTGGATGACGAATGGAAGCTGGTTGCCGGGCTGACGGATCTGGACCGAGAAGACATTCATCTGCTTCCTGTCGCAGGTGTGATCTATCGACCTGTCGATGGCAGTGCCGACTACAATCTCGTCTTTCCGCGACCAAAAGCCGCCTGGCGACTGAGCCAGGCTGACCAGGGCCGTCACTGGGGATTTGTCTCGGCGGAACTCGGAGGAAACTCGTTCACGATCCAGCGTACGGGTGCCGTTCAGGACATCGTCACATTACGAGACTATCGAGTCTTCATCGGGTACGAAAACCGAGGCGACAAGCGCCACGCCAGCCGATTGGAATTCGGCTGGATCTTTGGCCGTGCTGTCGAATATGCCTCGGGAATCGGCAACTACAATCCCGGCCAAACCGCCATGATTCGTATCGCGAGCGATTACTGACAGGTGCCACCAATCAAAACTCTTCAATCAGTTCGCCATCCGATTTGTGGGCCATATTGCGAAGGACGCCAGAATTGATGTTACTGGAGATGAAGCGAACCGAACCGTCACCAATCACTGTATGATATCCGCCAGTATGCCAACTGCCGAACCCGCCCACGAACTCTGGGGGTTGTGTCGCCTTTTGTTGATTCGCCATCTCTGTTCCGATCCTTTCGGGAAGGGCGTGCGTCTGATAGTTCGGCGCAGCATCGGGTGTCGATTGATTCAACCAGATCACGGGATTGCGTAACGTCGCTGACGTTCCAGACATCCATCCCAGGTCTGATTTCGACTGCGTTCCAATCCGTGTCTCGGCGACAAACAATGTGTTCGAGAGTCCATCCAGTACCTGCATCGCCCGTACTGAGCTGTTCAGGAACAGAACTCCATTTTGCTTGACGTCGATCTGGGTTTCGTAGTCATTGTGAATTCCACAATAACTTGACGGGGTTGCTTCCTTTTCTCCGCGTGTTGGTGCTGGGTCGGACGTACACATCAGCGCTGGAATAAAGTGCTTCCGGACGCGGCGATTTTGTTCGGCGTAGACCGACTGGTTGAAGTCGATCTTGTTGGCGGCTGCAGTCTGATCCAGGAACGGCAGGATCTGTGTGATCCAACCCATGTGATGACCGCCACCTTCCACTGAGATGATCGGACCAGTCGGGTTTTGTGTTCCCGGCGGCAATGTCTGGTGTGTCATCAGGTAGTTATGCAGGGCCAGACCAATTTGAGAAAGATTGTTTTTACACTGCGTTCGGCGTGCCGCCTCGCGTGCCTGCTGCACAGCGGGGAGCAGCAGGGCGATTAAGACCGCGATGATTGCGATCACGACCAGTAGTTCAATCAGAGTGAATCCGCGGCGAGGATGACGGGGTGTTGAGGCTTGCTTGTGAGGCATGGAAGAATTCCTTTTGATAGTTCGGACAAAATTGCGGTAGCGAGTTTTCGGCCCTCATCGGGCTTGCGCCGATAGAAGTGCTGCGTTTGTACGAGTGCTGCGATGCGGCTTGTTTTCTGGCTCGATCAATCAGACGCTGTCGTCCAGTGGATGATGGCCCGAAATCGACGTTGCCGACATGACTTAGTTAGCGAAATGAAAACGACCTTCATCAAGGCGACTCCCGGAGTGAAATTGAAAGGTCACGCGTGATTCGAATTGGATTCGGAGTTCCCACCGGGTATTCCGCAGTAGCAGTGACAGTCTGCTCCCCTTGTGCATCAGCCGCACTGGCGACGACGATGACGATCTTCGCAGAATCAAGCCCCGCCGCTGGGTCTGCGGGAATCTGCCATGTTTCCCCCTGGTAGGTGCCATCGCTACGAAGCTGTACAACACCCCGGCGAAGGCCTGCGTCGACCAGCAATGACGTCTGCAGGAACTGCTCTTCCCGAATAAATTGTGTTCGGGTCTGAATCACCGAACCGATGAGCGTCGTGCTGATCGCCATGAAAATCAACAGGATGACCATGGCAATGATGATGATTGTTCCCCGACGCGGGTGGGACCGGCCGAATGACCTCGCACTCGATCGACTGTTCTGGAGATGAATTCTTTTCATGGTTGCGTCTCCCCACCATCAGCCGCGCTGGACATCGATATTGAATCGCGGTTTTCAGCGGCAGCCGCTTTTGGCGCGATGCTTGGCTGACGTTTGGCAATTCGCAGGTTTCGTCCCAGTTCGGCCACAACCGTCAGTTTGCGTTTGCCCATGGCTGATTTTTGTTGCGGTGTCATCGTCAGTCCTGATCGATCGATGTCCAATGCGAGTAGCCGGGCCTGGTCGCCATCGCTCGCTTCGCTACGGAACTGAACTCCACAATCCGGTACGCGGTAGACTTCGCGCCCTGTCGCCTGATCCCCGTTAAATGACTCACGAATCACCGTCTCGTCCTTAACTCGATAGGTCACGCGGCTTGATCGAGGGGCCGACAATTCCAATGAGTCTGTCGGCGCCGGTTTGGCCTCCTTCAGGTCCATCGGGTTCGCCGCATGGACGTCGTCTCGGAATTGACGTGACAGTTCTAGCAACGTCATCTCCAGGGCCGCCTGCCGGGATACCGATTGGTCGGAACGCAACAAGGATTGAATGATGACGCCGGACATCGTCATCAGGATCGACATCATGCCGATCACAGTCACCATGTGAATCAGGCTGAACCCGCGGCGCGAAGATGACCGTCGCCCTGATTGGATACCGGCTTCCCGTGCAGAGAATCGATGGAGTGTCGCAGGTCTCATTTTGCCTCCGCTTGAAAGATCCATGCGGACAATTGAACGGGTTTGACTGTCACGTCAGATTGCCCACGCCACGAGATCGAGACACGCAACTGACGCGAGATCGGTTTCTCTGCCTGCTCTGTAATCTCGAGAGACTGTTTGAGATCCGGCAGTAAGGTGTGCAGTTCTGCAGGAGCGTCTGCCAGCGTTTGTGTCCCCGGTGAGAGCTTTTCCCAGGGGAGTGCCGAGTACCGCTCAAGCACGCTTCCGGCATATTGGATTGCGAACTGACGTTGTTCGATCGCCAACCGCTGTCGGGAGACGCTGACTAGAAACGGTGCAATCAGCGCAATCGCGGCCCCCAGCAACAGGAACGTGGCAATCATTTCAGTCAATGTGAACCCGCTGCGCGAATTCACGCTGCGGCGCGTATGCGTCAACTGAGAGCGAAATCGTGGTCGTTTATTACGGCACATCGGAAAGTCTCAAAAAAACGTACTTTGTAATCTCGTCATCCCGCAGCATTTCCTGTGGGAACGCTTATGAAAGGTCGTTGAGTAGCTTGATCAGCGGCATAAACATCGCAATTGCGAAGAAGCCGATCGGCAGGCTGGCGAGTAGGATCAAAACGGGATGAAGGATGCCACCGATCACGTTGAATCGGAATTTCCACCGCCGCTCCAGATTCTCTGCGAGTGTCTCCAGAACCCAGGGGAGATTGCCCGCCCGACCGGCTGCCTCAATCAGGTTCAGCTCGCTGCTTCGCAGAACGCCTTGAAACCGCAGTTCGCCCCACACGGAATGGCCCTGTTGAGCATGCCGCGTCAGTCTATTGATTGTCGACTGGATCAAAGGGACGTCGGGCTGCTGCGCAAGAACTTTGACTCCCTCAGTCACCGATTGGCCTGAGGAAACGGTCATGGCGAGTGCTCGCAGAATCTCGGGTGCATGTATCCGAACAAAGAATCGCCCAAGAAGTCCCATTACCGCTGACGCCTCGCTGTCATGCCGGCCACTGAAAAGATAACGCCTGATTAACAAAGCGACCGCGACAACCGGCGGGACGATTAAATACCAGTAGTTGACGCAGAAATCCGAAAACCTGATCGTCGCCTTCGTGATCTCAGGCAGGTCCGTGCCAAAATCGTCGAAGATTTTTTTGAACTTCGGAATGATGTAATACATCTGAAAACTGCAGATTCCGAAGAGCACTACCAAAAGTAGGCATGGATACGCGACTATCGAATAGCCAAGGTCTTGTTGGCGGTCGGCAAGAGCTTTTCCCTGCGAGATTGCCAGCCGCGTCAGCGATTCAACGAACGTGTCACTGTTCAGGGCTGATTGCAACTGCAGCGCTGTCGGCCGCGAGAACAATTCATACGGCAGGCACGTTTGCAGAGGCACACCGTTTTGAAGGTCCGTCGCAAATGCCAGCAATCGTCTTTTGCGAGCACCCGTGGCTCCGCCGGAGTACATCTGGATTTCATCCACCAGTGATTTCTCGGATTTTGCGGAAAGAGCCAGTAACCAGATCAATTCTAATTCGGCAGCTTTCTGGCTGGCCCATCGTTGCGTCATTTGAAAATGAAACCAGCGACCCAGGATGAACATTGCCAGAACGAATCCCACGACGTTACCCAACCCCAGGCTGATTAAACCGACGATGAAGAAGCAGACCCTGCTCAGGGCCTTGATACTTCGGGCAGCACGTGGATTCAGTAACAGTTCTGATTGCAGATTCAACCCCAGCCCGAGAATCGTCAAGACGATCAGAACGACGACGACCAGGAGTGCGAACAGCATTGTTTCTTCGACCATGATAGATTCGCTATGAGTGAGTCAGGATAAATCGTTGAGGAGCCTGATCAGCGGAAGGAAGAGTCCCCCCAGTGTCGTCACGATCATGACCGAAACGGCCATCATCACCATGACGTCGACCGATATGATCAATGATCGGATCGAGAACTCTCCTTTTGTCGTATAGACATTGGACAGTGCTCGCAGATTGCAGGCCATTTCATCGGGTGGCTGTCGCAAGACCAGTGAAAACGCGTGCGGCAGTTCCAGGCGATTTGCCGCAGACTCTATCGATTCGCCATGATCTAATAGCCTGACGAGATTTTGACAGGTCGCTTGCAGTGTCGGATCGGACAATCCTGCCGAAGCGAACTGCACGGCTTTGGGTAAAGGGAGTTGTCCCTCCACAAGAATTGCCAGTATTTCGCAAAATTCGCTGAACTGACGCAGACTCAGCATCGGCCCAATGATCGGAATCGTCTGTCCGGATCGACTGGACATACGCGAAAAATTGCCGAACAACAGCCAGTACCATCCACCTATGACGGCTGCCAGCAATACCGGGACCAGCAAAATTCCATAATCACAGACTACATCTGACATACCGATCAGCAGCTTTGTAATCCCCGGCACCTGGATACCAAAGTTTTCAAAAATTCCTTTGAAATGTGGCACGAGGCCCCATAAGACAATCGATGCCCAAATGCCAAAAAAAACAAGAATTGCCATCGGATACGCGAATCCAATCATCAGCCGATGACGAAAGTCTCGATCCCATTGTTTCTGATTGAGCATGACCTGCATCACGAGATCGAGTCGACCTATTTCCATTCCCCCCTGCAGAAGTTTGCCGACCATCGCGGGGAGTCGCTCTTGCAATCTGCAAATCACAGAATTGGGCGATTCGCCCGTCTGCAATCGGCGGTCCAGTTCTCGCAGGACGCGTTGAGCCTGTGGCGAAGTCGATTCGTCGGCTAATGCTGTCAGCGCGGTGTTCAATGGCAAGTTCGCTGCAATGCGATGCGACAAAGCGATCAGAACGGCTTCGCTCTCTTCCGTCGTCAGTGATTCATTCATGGCTGGTCCAGACCTTTCCAGACTGAGATGACAGGGAGCAGGACCGTTAACATGTACACCATTACGATTGTCGTACTGCACGCCAGGGCCAATACGGCAGGGACAGCGAGGTTGAACCACGCGGTCCGCTGTTCCGCTTGAAGACGGCTCGACTCCGCCAATTGCTTGATGGCGACTGGCAGCAAACCGGCCTCCTGGCTGGTCACGAGAACCCACTTCCAGGACGCAGGAATCGTTGTCGCTTCCGCCAATGCCTCACGTAATGACCGCCCCGATTTCAACGCTGTCGCGATTCGATCAGCATCGATTTGAAGCTTCTTATTTTCAGTGACACTCGCTGCTCGCGGAAAAGCTTGTTCCAGCGGAATGCCAAAATTCGTCTGCAATGCCAGCAGTTCCAGGAACTGAGTCCGGCGCAATGAGTATTGAACTCGGCCAAATCCGGGTAACCAGTTGAGTCCCGTAATTGCGAACCACAGTGGGCGAGTAGGCCCAAAACTGAACAGGTACAAGGCGGCAATCAGACCCAGCAGCCCCAACGGGATTTGTACGCTCCAGATCGACAGTGTCTGGTGCAGCGTGAACAGTGTTTCAATCGCCCAGTCGGCCGGAAGCCGAATGTCTTCGAGAGTGGATTTGATACTTGGCATCAGAATGGAAATCACACCTGCTGCAAGGGGGATTGCCACAATCAGGCAGGCCAGTGGATAGATCATCGCCAAGCCCACTCGGCGTCGCATCTCCTGGACGACGCGTGCCGAATTCGCGACAGAATCCAGCGCCTCGGGCAATCGGCCTGCCTGCGTCCCCGCATCCACAACCGCGGCATACACAGGAGAAATCGATTGCGTCTCTTGAGCGAATGCTTCGGCCAGGCTTCGACCGCTGGAGAGGTGATCTGCCAACCGCTCTGCCAACGTGTCAAAGCTTGTTTGTGCACCCCCGGCGATACTGCGTAATCCCAGTTCCAGTGGAACCCCCGCACGGATCAACGCGGCAATTTCATGGTTGATTTCGATCAGGTCGTTCATCTTAGGCGAGCTTCGTGAACTCATTGTCCTCTCCCTTGATCTGCAATCGTCGTCGCCTGGATGTCGCAGTCGTGGCGAAAGCCGAGTACGCGGCGAATTTCCGCGGGACTGGTCATTCCCGATTCGACAAGTGAACGAGCCCGTTGTCCGAGTGTGCAGAAACCGGTGATCATCGCAGTTCGCTGAAGATCGTCGGCACCGAATTGCGACAGAATCGCGCGTCCGATCTCCTTTTGATCGGGTCGCAACAATTCTGCGACCAGAGATCGTCGATAGTAGCCTGTCCCGGCACATCGCGGGCAACCGACTGGTATCCGGACTCGCGACATGTCAAATCCGAGCAGATCGACAGGATCGTCCGACCAGGCCGCGCACTCGCACAACTGACGAATCAGCCGCTGGCTCAGCACGCTGAGCAAACCCGTTCGCAACAAATAGGGTTCGATACCCATGTCATTGAGGCGGCTGATCGCCTCGCACGCACTACCCGCATGAAATGTCGAGATCACCAAATGACCCGTGAGGCAGGCCTGAAAGACGGTCTCTGCTGTTTCCCGATCACGAATCTCTCCCACCAGAATCACATCGGGATCCTGTCTCATCAAAGATCTCAGCCCAACCGCATAGTCGAACCCGACGTTTCGTTTGACCTGCGATTGCGCCACGGCAGGCAGCACTGTCTCGATCGGGTCTTCCAACGTGACAAGGCTCTTGCCACGTCCATTCTGGCGCTGGATCTCGCGCAGGCAGGCATAGGCCGTAGTCGTCTTGCCACTCCCCGCAGGGCCCGTAATCAAAAGTGCACCGGCGGTCTCCTGCAAAGCCTGTGACAAGCTGTCGCCAAGATCGTCAGGCAAACCGAGATCCGCAGGAAACTGGAAACGACTCGAACCGGCAAAAATCCGGACGACTGCTTTCTCGCCAAACAATGTGGGAAATGTGCTGACACGCATTTCCCAGACATCCGCCTCCAGCGTCTGGCGATCCGTATTTGGCGATGCCGCGGCAGGCTTCGAGGTCTGGATACGTCCTTCCTGGGGAATGTCCGTTTTGTACGTGAGCAACTCTGCCAGAACTTTTAACCGGGCCACGATATTGGGGGCGAATTGACGCGGATACACGGCCATCGGGACGAGCACACCATCAATCCGGCAATCGATTTCCAGCCCCCCATCAGCAGGAGTGAAATGAATGTCACTGGCACCACTCGCTTGGGCGAACCGCAGCAGATGTTCGACGATCCCGACGATATATTCTGGATGCTTGGGATCCAGTTTCGGCAGAGTCTGTTGATATTGATCAGCAAGCGTCGCGGAAGACATGGAAACTTTCTTGACTCCAGCAACCAGTTCACGATCCACCTTGGCAACGTCACTGCGACGTTGACGAGGGCTTTCATCAATGGTGGCCTGGAATACTTCAGTCATGGGATTTGCTTAATTCGAACGAATTCTGGCGATATGTTGTATGTCGTGTCACGACGTGTTTTTCGAGTTCAACCCATCGGCCGGAACGCGCTAGCATCCGGTTTGATCTATGGGTAAGCGCCCAGCGGCTGATGGTCCAACCCGAATTCTGAACAGTGGAGTATCACGAGAAACTTCTTTGGAAAGACGTTCGAGCTTCCAGAACGCACGCGAATTGTCGAGTGATTTCATTATTTTTCGAAATTTGGGGTACAGGGGCGGTCGTTGTTGAATCTTGTTCTCATGTGGACGTCGTTCATTCCCGCTTCCAGTTGTCCTGTCTAATGGAATTGGCCGTTCGGATAACTGTATTTTGGGTCAGCGATCTGGCGTTTGTGGCAGGAATTGGTCGACTGCGGCCGGAGGAATTGGAAAAACGAAACGTGAGAGCTTAACCGTTTGTCCTGCGGCCGATTCCTTCGACTGCACGTCGATGCCACTCGGGCCGTTACCGTGCGACACAAGGCAATTCGATCGATAGTCGAACCGCCCATTTGACCAGGGGTCCTGGAAATTCAATTGCCGCACGATTCCGAACAGAGCATCCAGATCGGCTGGCATCTTCCCGTGTTGCTTACGGTAGGCAATGATCCCCATTCGCGTCAGCGCAGCTTTCATCGCAGTGAATCGATCGCGAACGGACTCGGACCGATCACCTGTCAGAGCAACCTCAGCACCCCAGGTTGTCGACTGCAGTTCGGCCATCGACTGCAGGTAATTTCCTCCAACGGGAACTACTCTGTCATCGACAGGGAATCGTGGATCGTAACTCAAGCGACTGACAAGATAACTGAGATTGGCTCGATGCAGCATCGCCTCGATTTCCCACAAATGACCGCGTCGAATCGATTCCCATGGCAATTGCATAAAGATCCGCTGCCAGCCGGGAATCTCCCCGTGTTGCGTCACATATTCATCGACAATTGAGTTCTGCTTCGCCTGTGCATGTTCGTCGATAATCGCGGAACCTGGAGACGGAAAATAGTTCAACCGAACTTCTAACTCCTTGATCCCGCCGTGAATCTCGGCGAATGTCACATTCCTGTGATTGGCCCACTCGACCAGCAATTCGAGTACGCGGCGTTCCTCATCCGCACCAGTTTGCCAACAAGGTTTGAACGGACCTCTCGCCATCGCCTGGCAAGACTTCAGGTGGGCCAGACAGATCTCGAATGCTGATGCTGGTTCGTTCAAGTTCAGGTGATCCCGCGCACGCACGAGCATCCGATCACTAAGCCGATTGAAACTTGCGACAGGGAACAGTTGAACCCGACCGATGAAGATTGGCTTGGCAGACGGCGAGTCAGCCTGGTCTCGATTCGATGGCTGATTGTGAGCTTGTTCGAAACGGACATGAATCACAGCACTGGCAGCAAACGCACGGGCAATTTCATCGGCAAGCTTTCGTTCGTCGCTGCTCAGCGAAAGGTTGGCAGAACCGGAATCAACCTGTGGTCTGTATTCGGTCGGCAGGGCGGCGATGGCGAACAGGCGTGGCCGAACAGATGGCTCGCCTGAGGTGTTTAAGTCCGTTGCCAGATTGCCCTGCTCATTCAGAAATTGCCAACTGTGAACGGGATCGAATGCTGTCCCTGTTTGACTGGCAGGTTCAATCTGCGTGACTTCGTAAACGCGGTAAGCCGCCACGGTCGCACATGTGAACAACGGAAGCCCGATCAACACGGCTGAGAGGCGGACCTTCTGTGTCCATGCGAAGTCATCCAACAACCACGACCGGGCATGCATTCGCGTGGCGATCAGTGGGGCAATCGCTGGAATGCCGGCGGACCACCATTGGGGAATGTGCAGGCTGCGCATGAACTCAAACCACAGAAACAGGACGGCCGTTGCCATTGCCCCTATGATCGCGGCGAGGATCGCTCGGTGCAGCAGCATCGCGGCCAGTTGACCACTCCCATAACTCAACAGAACCAGCCAGAAATGACGCTCTATCAGCGTGGTGGGATATGTCCACAGACTGCGATCACGGATCGCGACCAGGGCGAGAAGCACGGCAGGAGTGACAAATGCACGGACCAGCCTCACCGCTTGTCTGGCACTCCAGATCATCCTTGGAGACGAACCGTGATTGGCCAGGAATCGGACCGGCTGCCCTTCCCCTTCGCTGCGGAACGACAGAATTCCCATGACCAGTGCCAACAGGCAGACGACAACATCGGGAACAGATGGTATCCCGTAGTTCTTTGGGATGGCGTAGTCGATCTGGCTACCACTCAGTAACAAGGCGCAAATCGTAATCATCAGCCAGCGCGGAATGATGTTGCGTTGACGTTCCTGCCATACCAGACGCTGCCACGCGCGACGCTCACTTTCGTCCGGCTCGATGCCACCTGGGATACGACTGGCTCGCGCCTTTCGATCGAGGATTCCATTCCGCCAGGTTGACCAGAAGTCACCGTAGTCAGCGAGGAACCGGAAGTCGAGATATTTTCCTTCCGCCCAACGGTATCCCAGCCATGCATCCACTCCGATCATCCCCAGTCCCGCGATCGCAAACGCCGCCAACAGGATTGACCGGTCGGCTTGTGGTCCCACGTCGGCGGGAACAAGGTTCAGCATTCCGACCACCGCGATCATCGGAAGCCAGCCGGTCAGGACCCAGCCAGCGGCCATCGTTGGAATGGATGTGATTACCCGCTGGCTCAAGAGTGATCCGAACAGACACCAGGCCAGCAGCACGAGTAAGATTGTCAGGCGCAGGGCAACTTCACTTCCAATCGCATGGTTTACGAAAAAGATCTGATATGTGACATAGGCATCGCCGGGATTGGATCGACCCAGCAGTAGTGCCACGAACGCGCCGCACACGTACAACGCCGCGCTCCCGGCGAGACAGGTTCCGACCTTGGCCAGCAGGATCGCCCACGGCGAAGGGGCATGGTGGACCAGCAGATCACAGGTCCGCTCTTCACGTTCGCCAGCAAAACTGATTGCGGCAGAGGCGACAATAAAAATCACCTGCACGACGAACGCCAGAAACCACATGGCCCAGGTCGCCCACTGCTCGTCAAGTGACGTGGTATAAGGGGCTGCCGATGGAGTCGTGTTGAAAAATGCCAGTCGCAACAGGATCTGCAGGATCAGCAACAGTCCTAGCAGAAGGAACCACAACGCCCGCTGGACGCGGTATTCCTTCCAGAGTAAACGACCAATGGCAGAGGTGAACATGATAACCACCTTCAACGACATGTAAGCCCGACGCAGGACTGGCTTTCAACCGGTCCCGAGATCACTTTCATCGCACCGACAGGCGAAGCACCTGTCATGTTTTTCTAAAAGAAGTGGTAAGCCTTCGGTCGGCAAACTTCTTCGTCTGGTAATTTGATGCTCAGCGGTGCCAGGCTCGCAAACTCCGATGTCATGCAGGCCACATAGATTTCTTCCAGCGACGGTCGACGCAGCGCGACATCGCAATGATTCGGATCATCGTTGAGCACCTGCAACGCCGCGTCATCAAGGTCCCGTACGAGTAATCGCCAGATCCGATCTTCGCGCTGCGAACCGATCAGCAGCGTTGGCTCGGAAAAGACCGGTGGCGCAGTCTCGATTCCGTTCATCGAGACAATCACTTCATGAACGCGATCCTTGAGAGTTTCCAGCGGTTCACACAGCACCAGTCGTCCTTCGCGAATAATCGCGATCGTATCGGCGACCCGCTCTACTTCCGAGATCTGATGACTCGACAGCAGCACCGTCCGTCCATGGGCTGCAACATCGACCATGCTTTCCAGAAACTCACGACGCACCATCGGATCGAGTCCCGATGTTGGTTCGTCAAGAACGAGCAGTTCCGGTTCATGTGCCATCGCCAGCGACAATGAAACCTTTCCCTGCATCCCCTTGGAGAGTGACTTGATCGGCCGATCTGCCGGCAGACGGAACTGCCGGATCAGGTCGTTAAATCGCTGGCGGTAGCCGATCGGATGAAACCCCGCGGCAAACCAGCCGATCTCTTCGACGGTCATCCATTCGTACAGCGCCGGCCGATCAGGCATGTAACCAACTCGCCGCCGAATCTCGCCCCCATGTTCCTGGCTGTCCATTCCAAGCACGCGCGACGAACCTGAGTCGAGTGGCATCAATCCCAGCAGGATCTTGATGGCGGTTGTTTTGCCAGCCCCATTTTCTCCCAGCAGGGCGATCACCTGGCCGGGGTCACCGCGGAGCGTCAGGCCCTGTAAGGCGACGTGGTTGCCGAAGTGTTTGGTGACCCTGTGCATCTCGAAAATCGAACTCATGGCGTCTCCGGAATGCTTTGTTTTTCGATGGTCTTGGATCGTGCCAGGCTCTGCCAGGCCGATTCAACGAGTCCAATAAACTCGTCTTTGACAAATCCACTTTGCAGAGCTTCGATCACGACTCGCTGAACTCGGGCTTCCATATTGGTCTGCCGGGCCAGGCGACAGTGTGCAGCGGCTTCCTGAGAAACTCGCAGCCCTTCACCGCGTAGTGCTTCGAGCACCTTGTCGTTCTGCAGATCACGATAGGCCCGGGCGACGGTATTCGGATTCACCGCCAGTTTGACGGCCAATTCGCGCACGGAGGGGACAAGCTCACCCGCCCGGAGCGTATTTTTGGCGATCGCGTATTTGACCTGCCTGGCAATCTGGTCATAGATGGCCACGCCGCTATCGGGATCGATCTGAAAAAACATAGCAGAACTCCTGTACTATCGCGCTAGTACGGTAGCCCCGCCGGCGTGAGTTGTCAATCGGCAATTTCGCGAATTTCGAAATTTTTCACGGCTGATGATTCGAACGCGCGAACAACGGTCACGCCCCTATCACAGCAATCCAGTAGGGTGGGACCCGCGGCGCTTCGCCGCGCCGGCACACCAATTCCAGAGCATTCACACCCGCAAAGATGCTGGGCCGGCGTGGCACGTTTCGGGCTCTTTATCGAGTTGACAATCTCTTGGTTGCCACCGGGTTAACTTTGGCGTTCGGCTGTTGTTGGTGGGATGGGATTACCACGAAGGACACGAAGAGCACGAAGATGGAATTTGACTAAGGCCCAACTGCTGACCTACATGAAACTAGCAGACATCAAGATCGGGCTCCTCATCAACTTCAACAACACCAGTCTCAAGGACGGAATCGTGCGTTTTGTTCTCTGATTCCTTCGTACTACTAAGTCCTTCGTGGTGAACGAAAGCCGTACATGACGGTCAGGATCGTCGACAACCGATTTGTGCATCGGCGCTCGCCTTGAGGTTTCTTGCGCAGCGCACCCAACTTGAAGCAAGCTGAGCCCCCCGGGAACTCACAACCCTATGGCGAGCACCAGCATGTTTTGTACAATCGGCGAACAAATAATCATTCCGCAGCGATCACGGCGTACTTGAATAAATTTTTGCTCGCGGAGTCGCGGGCCGCGTGGATTCTGAAATCAACTCTGGTTGGCCTCGGCCCGGTTAACCGTGGCGTTCGCTGGATAGGATGACACTATGGGCCTGACCTTCACCGTTGGCAATCCAGTTGACGCGTTCGTCGAGCCGTTCGCGGAACGTGTGAAGAAAACCTTGGCGTCACACTTCAGTGGGATCGTCTTTGATTCCAAGGAAGATGCCTACTCCTCGCAGGAACTTGGCTGGTCGGGTTGGCGACTTCTTCAAAACAAAGCAGTTGAAACCGTCGGTGCCGTTGCTGTGCCTCATTTGCTCTCCATGGAGGCATGGTCAGGTTGCTACGTTCCCGCTGCAACTCAACCAGGCTCATTTGAATTCGAGGGTGAGACGACGGTATTGGCAGTTGCATCACTGCCAGCATTGGTATGCGAATTGGAAAATCTCGGAAGAGTTCTTGGTTTTCCTACGAACGACGAAGGCCTGAAGGAACTAGGCGCGAAATACGAAGACGACGATATGATCGACAATGACATGGATGTCCAAACGTACGTACAATTGCTGTTGGCTGCACATGCTGCCGAGCGTCGTCGACAGGTGTTGTGGATCGTCAAGTGAGCTGTGCCGACAGCGAAAAAGGCGGTCCGTCCGAGTGGCGGAACGGCATGTGTTGAGATCGAAACGCCTCTGATTCTTAATGGACTTTTCTTGATCCTCATTGAGATTTCGCATGAGTAACGTACAGAAGATCATTGCTGCCATCACACTCGGGGGCGTGTCGCTATTTTTGCACATGTTCCATTGCAATTGGTTGATTGCCAGTTCGCATACGCTGACTTCCACTGATAATGGCGGAGGCCACATGACGATTGTGGAGTTTGCATCAAATTCTGGAATTCTTGGCCGATCTCGGGAAACGGTGTCTCAAGATGCGGTGTTCGGCGTCGCGGTTCCTTTACTATTGATTGGGGCCGCATGCTTTATCGTTGCTGCACCCAGGAAGCAGTTCGAATAGACGCGGCTATCCAATAAGTTTGTCAGCAGGAAAGCTGAAGTAATGGCGATATCGAATGGTCGATCGATCATAGTAATCACGATGATGTTCGTGCTGGCCGTTGCATACGTGATCGCGGCGGCAGCATACCAGTCTCGATTCGCACCCGCACCAGGCGTAAAGACCTATCCGCAACTGAAAGCCCAAGGCGTTCCATTGCTGCGAACTGTCCGTGTGTCCAACCCCGCAAATCATGTGGTTGTGTTTGGCGATGCAACTTCTGGCATGTGGACGCTCCCTTCGGGGCCGCCCGCATACCTGTTCGATGAATCTGGTCAACTGATCGACTTCACGCATGACGTCGGTGACAGTACGAGGTTTCAAAATGAGTACAAAGTCTACTCAGGAACCAGTATCGATATCCAAGCTCTCGACTCGCTTTTCACTGTGCCGGAAACACCAAAACCAGTCGCAGCCGAAAAGTAGCAGCAGTACAGCGGCAGTGGTGGTGTCCGAGAGCGTGCGTGCTGTTTCCTGGAGGGGAACTTGATTCGGTTAGAGATTCGTTCTATGACTGCACGGAAAATAGCCGTGACATACTGGCAGAAATGCAACAAGGCTGTCAGCCTGAGCGGCGGATCGGGCTAAGTCTGAAATCAACGGTTCCTGGCCCCGGTCGGGTTACGTTGGTCGTTCGGCGGTGGAGAATACGCAAATGACGCATCCGATGGATTTGCGGGAGTTGCTGGAGGCACGAGATGGTCGGCCGACTGAAGATCGGGCGGCTCGGAAGATCGCCACATTCGCGGTCATCCCGGCTGCTATGATTGGTCTCCTCGCCGGCACCCGACTGGTTGGAATCGCCGAATCGATTGGACGACTTCTGTGGGTCTGTACGGCGACCGCGGCGGCCTCCGGATTTAGCTTCGCATTTCTGGTGTTGGGGGTCTACAACCTGTTTGGTTTTCGTCCGATCGTCGTGCTTGCGGACGCACTCGTCGGCGCTCTTTATGGCCTATTGTGCGGGGGCGCCCTGTTCACGTCGCTGATGGCACTCAATATCCTCCCTCACGCCTATACGTTGTGCCCGTTACTCGTGATTCCGCTTGGTGCCGTCGCCGTCCCACTGTTACGGGCCTGGAGGGGAACGACGCGTGGCAGCGATGCTGTGGACGAGTTGGTCGAAACCGAACGGTAGGCCGCACCTTGGTCGGGCTTGGCAAAACCGTCAGCCGAGATGGCGGCCAAGTAGAACGCAGGTTCCAGCAGGATCGCCTCAGGTGGAATTGAGCAATGGATCACGATGACTCCGTATTTTCCGCACTCGCCTACCGTCGCAACGTCGGCGCGACAATGGGTGACATTCGGACCTTCCTCAGGTTTCATGAAGATCCAAAAAGAACCGCAAAAGACGATCTGCGGTCGCTGAAGTCATTCGAGGAAAGTGGCCTGGTGGCCCAGGTGGAAGAGAGATGGTTTCTCACTCCGGAAGGCTACAAGCGAGCCAAAGGGGATGCGTTGAAGGCGGAATGGCAATGGACTGATGCCTGGATCTTGGCATCGGTACTCTTCAATCGCGGATCGGACGATTGTCGGCTGCAGGACATCATTGCAGTCGCAGACTTCATCAATCACGCCATTCCCACACTCGCAGAGTTGCACGGTGCTCTCAATCGTCTTCTGTCGGGACGGCTGATTACTATCCGAAAAAATGCAATATTCGCCCCGACAGAATCTGCGCTGGCACTCCTGGCCAAAGCAGAGGGATCGTGTACGAATAAGGTGCTGGAAATCGTCGACGGTCTTCGAAAGCTGCTCGACTGTCCCTGCTGTGGCGTACAGCTCAAATCAGTCCGCTGGCGGTATCAACTCGACGAAGCGACAATGAAGCATGCGTACAACGAATACTGTCAAATGATTGGATTCAAAAAGAAATAGCCTGCGAACGAGACGGCCAGCCCGAGCGGCGGATCGAGTTACCTAGCACGATTGTCTTTTGGCGGCGGCCCGGTCGCTGCCATCATTTGGTGGACCGATGAAACGTCACCTCATACGTCTGATCACCGGTTTGTTGACGATCATGAGCATCGCCGCGATGGGATGCTGGGGCGTTTTTCGCAATGACCTGATTGTGGCCGTATGGACAAGCGGTACTGATCACATTCAGGTCCTCTCGTACAAGGGTTCTGTCTACTTCGTTCGAAATCACGATTGGTGGCGTCACGAAGACTTCGCCATTCAGTTCGATCAAAATCCCGGCGACGACCTGATCGTCAAATGGCCGGGAATGCAACTCGACGAATATCACACCTTGCTGGGGTTTACCAAGGCACATGGAAAATGGGTTGCCCCTTACGTTGATGTCCCCACGAATACACGGTTCACGTCCGTCGGTGTCGCCATCAAGCCCGGGGCGATGTATCGCAGCATTACCCCAATCGAACTTTATGGTGCTCCTCGCTGGATATTCCTTGGATTGCCCGCCCTTTGGCTGGCAGGACAAATCTTCATACGAATTCGCCGAATGCAGACGCCCCGAGACAGGATGGGGCATGGGGCGTCCGTTCGTGCCCACACAATTTGCTCGTTAGGATGACTCTGAACCATTCGGATTCAACAACAAGGACCACATCATGGGATTCCGTGATTGGATCAAGCGTTTCTTCGCTCAACCCGAAACGGAGGACACGGTTCGTTTTTACGACTTCGATGTTGGATCGATCGTCAGAATTCCAAGTCGCGAGTTGAGGCCGGGGATGATCGAAGTTCAGATTCAGGGCATGGAGGGATTGGTTTGGGTAATGCCCGACCAACTTCAAGATGGACCCATTAAACACGAACCGTTCGACGAAGAAATCCGCGATTATTTACGCAAAATCCAGACCGCATTTGCCGAGCACCGCGATCTAACGATTGACGAATGGGAAGATGGATTCCGCCGTGATGCGAACCCGGATCGTCAAATCGCGCTGTGGACTCATGCTGCAAATGTTTACGGGCAGTTTACCGCTGACGAACCATCTGCAGACCGGCGTCGTGATGTATATCGTTGTATCGTAGCCTGCATGACGGTCAGTCCAGATTCCGTGTGGAGCGGATTGAAACCGCAGTCAATGAATCGCAATGAAGCAGAACGTATTGTCGCCTGTTTCTATGGTAAAGACGCATGACCAGGCGATGCACCGTATGGCGCGACGGGACGCCGCACGACTGGGCCGAACACGGCAAGCACCTGTACTGCCCGGTCGGTGACGAGGTAGCGGTAATCGAGCAGGGATGGAACAGCAGCACGCTCACCGGGCGAACTGGCAATTCAGTATTTGCCGCGACCGTTAGTGCTGCGGACATGGAAACGTTCAACGGCGAGTGACCGTCTGAATCCGACTGGTGGAAGCTGGTGTCTGTTGGGCGGGACGCTGCACCACTGATCACGTCCGTCTAATCACCGCTTTGTTGACCATCATGAGCATCGCCGCAATGGGTTGCGGGGCGTTTTTCGTGACAACCTGATTGTGGCCGTATGGAACCAATTATGGTTCGAATCGATCTGCGATTTGCTGGCCGTATCAAAGCGGAATGACTGATCGGCTAGTTCAAAACGGACTGCCGCCCCATTATGGATTTCGATGAATCGTTCGAACAACCCGCTTTGTACCAGCGACTCAAGACATCGAGCAGAATTGCACGGTCGATCGGTTTGCTGATGTAGTCACTGCAACCTGCATCCAGACAAATCTGCCGGTCTTCAATCATGGCGTTTGCAGTAAGTGCAATGATTGGGCGGACATCTCCCTGCTGACGCAGACAACGGGTTGCTGAATAGCCATCCAGTTCTGGCATCTGCATGTCCATCAGAATCAGGTCAATCTGTTGGCCTTGGTCTGTTGAGGACTGCAGCAGTTCCAGAGCCCGCTTTCCATTGTCTGCAATCACAATGGACGCTCCGGCACGCTGCAACAGAAATGCGATCAGGCGCTGGTTGTCAACTCCATCCTCGGCCAGCAGAATTCGACAGCCATCTAACCTCGACAAGACAGGCTGGCGTTGGGGCACCAGCACTGAATTATGGAGTTCGGATGCTGACTGTCTGTTGACGTCGCTGGAGACTGTGATGGATTCGTAGCGAATTGTCGCCACAAACGTGCTCCCCAGGCCGCGTTCACTCGTGGCACTCAAGCCCCCGCCGAGAATTTCCGCAAGTCGTCGGCTGATCGTCAGCCCCAGGCCCGTTCCACCGAATTTTCGCGTTGTGCACGCATCCAGTTGTGTGAAGGGAAGAAACAGGTCTTCCAGTCGGCCGGAATCAATCCCAATTCCTGTATCGATGACTTCAAAACGAAGTTTGCGATGAGGAGTCTCAGGGCCTTCAGCGTACACACGAATGTAAACTGCTCCCGTTTCCGTAAACTTGATGGCGTTGCCGATCAGATTTATCAGGACTTGACGCAGGCGAGTTGGATCTGTCCCAACGTATTGGGGAACCTCCTCATCAAACTCGACAGACATTTGCAGCGACTTTTCCACGGCGCGAATCTGAAACGATGCCGCCACTTCCTGCACAAGCAATCGAAGATCGCACGAGATGGTTTCTAACGTGATTCGTCCGGCTTCGATCTTCGACAGGTCGAGAATGTCGTTGATAATCGTCAGCAGATGCTCGCCATTACGTCGAATTGCGTGCAGTGCTTCACTTCGGTCGGTTGTGTTCCAATTCAGCTCCGTCAACAACAAGTCGGTATAGCCCAGAATCGCGGTCATCGGCGTTCGAATTTCGTGGCTCATGTTTGCCAGGAATTCGCTTTTTGAACGACTCGCCTGGTGGACGAGTTCATTGGCCTGGCGAAGTTCTTCGGCCTGCCGTGCGACTCTGTTGCGCGATTCCTCGATTTCCTTCGCATACTGGCGGATCTCTGCTTCAATTCGCTTCCGCTCCGTCACGTCACGCGAACAGGCAACAATCCTGGTTACGCGTCCATCCGCATCAATGACTGGATTCGCTCGCGTCTCCAGCCATAGATAATGACCGTCGCGGTGTCGGCATCGCCATTCGATCGAGGTCTGTTCGCCATTCAAATTTCGTCGGCGGGCATCTTCAACTCGTGACAGATCCTCTGGATGGACTCGTGTTGAAAAATCTGATTGGGCGATTTCTTCAGGGCGATAACCCGTGATTCGATAGAACGACGGGCTGACGTAGCTGATCTGTCGATCTGTCGTCGAAACGCCGATAATGTCATCAATCGCATTCGTGACGATACTGAAGATCTCTTCGCTGGATCGCAACGATTCCTGCATCTGTTTGCGATCAGTGATATCCCTTGTGCAACCCTGTAACAGGATGTTTCCATCAGCGTCTGGCGGTAATTTCGTTCCTGTGGAGGCAAACCAGCGATAGATGCCGTCCTTCTGAAGGATACGACATTCCAATTCCCGCGAGGTTCCATGCTCCAACAATTGCAGCATATGCTCGAAACACCCCTGAACATCCTCGGGGTGTACCAGCGGTGCAAACATCTCACCGACCAGTTCCTCGGGAGTGTATCCCATCTCGCGTCCTGAGTTGGGGGAGAGATATTTTAACTCCCCATCAGGTGTCACCATGAAGATGAACTCGTTCAGATGTTCAAATATCAGATTCGACTGGTTTTCCCTGTCACGGAGTGTAAGTTCAGCCAGCTTTCGATCCGTGATATCCTGAAACGTTCCAAACAATCGTGTCGTCTTGCCATCCTCGCGATCGGCCTCCCCCATCGCTCGAACCCACAAGTGACGTCCCCGAGCCGTTATGAACTGCAACTCCAGATCGTACGGTGTCCCGTTCTTGATGGCTTGTTCTACGGCAGATGCGATAACAGGCCTCGAATTGGGGTGATAAAAGTTGATGGCCTCAGTCAGTGTGGGAGTTCGGCCAGGTTCGACTTCATGTATCGCGTAGACCTCTTTAGACCATGCTGGCTGCATTGTCTCTAAGTCGAGTTCCCAACCGCCGATCTTAGCGATTTGAGCTGCCCGTCGCAGGAAGTTAACGGAATCAAATGTTTCCTGACTGCTGCAACTGTCCGAAATATCCGCGCACACCGCGATCAACCCCGTCACAGAACTGTCCACCGAGAACTGAGGAACGGCGGCGACTGACAACTTTCGGTAAACACTGTCTGCTCGTCGAACCCGGACCTGCAAATGAAATGGCAGGTGCGACTTTGCGAACTGCCGAAGATTTTCCTGCAGGTTAAGCAAGTCGCTCGAATGAACGACCGACGATGTAAAATCGATCACATGACTTTCGCCCGTCATTTCACGCCATGCTCGATTCCAATAGCGGGGCACGCCAGAACCATCCGCGTACCAGATGGGCATTTTACTTGCGTCGATCTTCGCCCTCAGCGCTGACGAGATGAACGATTCTGAATCCGGTGACAGAACCTGGCTCGATGTGGAGGAGTCATTGGACATCAGGACTTATCCAGAAATTGTATGCAGACGCGTGTATTACCGATGTTGATTGGCCGCTGAGCACAAAGATCATCCGACATTGCACCTCGGCCGGATTCCTTGCGATTTGATCAATGGCAAAACCTTGCTGCTGAGGAACTCGCAATCAACAATGATCGGCACCGTGTCAGCCATGGAAATATGGAAAAATCTTGGCCTCTTCGAGATTGCGCAATCAAAACTTTGTTCGGCTGCAGAGTTTTCCTTACAATCCGCCAATCGTTACCACCGTTGTGGCAACTGTTGTAATCGCTACGATCAACAAACTTATTGGCATCTTCGTTGTGTCCCGAACTCAATTGGATCTGATTGCGCAAGCCGTTCTTGCCAACGACGCACAATCGCTTCGTGTTCAACTTCAGGCTGCTGCCAGCGTGAATATTCGCTTGCCGAAACGGAAGAATCGTCCGGCAGGTGAGACGCCACTCATGCTGGCGGCTGAGAGAGGCTCCTTGTCCACCGCCCGCCTGTTGATCACGCTTGGTGCGAATCTCAATGAAACGAACGAATATCGGCAGCCTTCGCTGCTGTATGCCGTTCGAGGGAATTCGCCTGGTGTGGTGAATCTGTTACTCAAATCGGGGGCCGATCCGAATTTTGTGATGGCGGATGGCGAATTTGTCCTTCGTGAGGCTGCGACCGCTGCGATCGATCTGCGAATTTGTCGTGCTCTCCTGAAGCATGGAGCTGACGCGACAATCGCGAACAAGATGGGATCGACTGCGCTGCACATCGCTGCTTTTCACGGACGGATCGATATCGTTCGTCAATTGATTCGTGCACGTGCAGACGTGAATCAGCGTGACCGCGTCGGACATGGCCCTTTGGCGTGTTCGATATCTCGTGGACGTAGCGACGTGTCCATTCATTTATTGAAGCATGGGGCCGACCCTGTGCTCCAGCCTGAAGCACTCGGCGTTGCTGCCTGGGAAGGACAATTACGAATCGTGGAATTGTTGATTGAAAAGGGTTGGGACATCCATTCGAAGGCACATCAAGGACGTACGCCGCTGCAACACGCACGAAATCGCAATCGTAAGTCGGTTGTCAATCTGTTAATCAGCGCGGGTGCGCGATGAATGCTGTCACGTAGCCGCGGAGCTGCTTTCCTGCTGGATGCTTGACCGGTCGGCAAAGGCGGCTCAATGTATTGCAGTGCTGATTGCAAACCCGGCGCAATTCGCGAGCAAGTTGCCCTGAACGAAAATTACTGTGAGAAAACCATGTCATCGCGTGGACCCCAAGTCGAACAATCTCGAATGAAACTTTTGCAAGGTGACATCACGAAGCTCGCCGTTGATGCAATCGTGACTGCGGCCAATGAATCACTTTGTGGCGGAGGTGGTGTGGACGGTGCGGTTCATCGAGCGGCTGGTCCAGGCTTGTTTGAGGAATGTCGCTCGATTGGTATTTGCCCCGAAGGTGAAGCTCGGATTACGCATGGCTATCTGCTGCCAGCAGGCCGGATCATCCATACCGTCGGGCCTGTGTGGGACGGAGGCGGCTACGACGAACGTGAGACTTTGGCGAAGTGCTATCGGGAATCGTTGCGACTAGCCGCAGAAAATGGAGTCGAAACCATCGCGTTTCCCTTCATTGCAACCGGAAGTTATGCCTTTCCAAAAGACGAAGCGTGCGAAATTGCTGTCTCTACGGTCTCTGAATGGATCGCTGGGCACAGTTTGCCAAAGACGATCTCGTTCTGTTGCTTTGATGACGAGGACTACGCTTTATATCAAGCGAGATTGGCTGCAACATCATGAGGCAATCTGCGTAATCAACTTGATCTGGAGTCGCGAATGGCTCTTTGTATGATTGAGTTGAGTGCGGCTGATCGTCCATTACGGTTTCTCTTTGGAAAGGACTCTTGCATGAAGACCATACGATATCTGGTCCCAGTGTTTGGCGTAGCCGCTATCTGTGTCTTTGCCGTGTTCGGCTCTGACGACAAACTGCCCATTCCGAACGAAGACGCAATTCCAGCCCGCGTCGCGAAACAGGAGGTAAATCGCGCAAGTCCGTATGCATCAGAAGCACGACAATTGCTCGATGAAAATCCCACATTGGTGCAATGGCTGCTGGAGTTGGCTGTCAAAAAGGGCGACCAAGAATACCCAATTGAGCACTATGCTCTCAATGCACTGGCTCCAGATGCCGCCGTCGAGCTCATTCGAGAATTGGATCATAAAAATGTCGCAGTCCGAATGGCTGCGATGAACGTTTTGGGGCAAACTGCCACCTCTAAAGGCTTTCCGAAAAAAGAAGTCGTGGCAAAGCTCTTGAAGATTGCTCATGATGAAAAAGAAGACGATGCCGTCCGAGAACTCGCAACAACGACGATCTGTGAAATCATCTGTGTCATGCAAGGTACACAACTGCCGGCAAGGGCGGGGTGACGCACGAGTTCGCGGTCGTTGAGTGTTAAAGCTGAGGTGCAGTCAGTCAGGAGTTGAGATGAGTACCGAGACATACACGCCCGGCCACACGCAGAATGCGACCGATTTTATGTCCGCGCGTTCGATTCAATCGCATGGCCAGTTCTTCCTCCCACATCTGACGCCAGGTCTCTCGGTACTGGATTGCGGTTGTGGGCCGGGTTCCATCACACTGGGGATCGCCGAACTCGTGGCTCCGGGGCAGACGACGGGAGTGGACTTCGGCCTCAGCCAGATCGAACGTGCAATGGCGAGTGCCGTAAACCGTCGCGTGAAAAACGTGAGTTTTCAAACGGCCGACTGCTATTCGCTGCCGTTTGCTGACCACAGCTTTGATCGAGTATTCAGCCATGCCCTCATGGAGCATCTGGCCGATCCTCTGCGGGCCGTGAGCGAGATGTACCGGGTTCTGAAGCCCGATGGCGTCATCGGAGTCTGCAGTCCTGACTGGGGCGGATTCGTGCTGGCACCGCCATCGACAGAATTGAGCGAGGCAATCGAAGCGTATACATCCCTTCAGGCGAAAAACGGCGGTGATATTCACGTGGGGCGTAAGCTCGGGGGGTATTTGCAGGAATGCGGTTTTCAGCGCATTCAGACGTCTGCCAGATACGAATGCTACGGATTCCTGCCCATGATTGGCGAATACCTCGCTCTTCAGCTCGAAAGAAAGAATGAACCGCGACATGCCACAACGCTCAGGCAATGGAGTCAGAGTGAAGCCGGCATGTTTGCGCAGTGCTGGGTTTCGTGCGTGGGTCATAAAGAATGACCGTGGCGACATTGTTTCGCGTGCGGACCGGAAGTCCCCATCAATCGCGGAGAGATCGTCATTGTTCAATTGCTGAGTGCGGTAAGTAGATGCCCTTCCCCGTTGACGGCAAATGGATCGCAGAGACAGAGGCGAAACTCGGAGTTCGTTTCCCTGCTTCGTTTGTCACGTCGATGGCCAAAATGAATGGAGGAACAGTTCGAGCCGGAAATGAGCTCTTTTTTCTTTATTCATTCCTCGATGGCACGAGCCGGAAGCGGCTCCAGAGGACATGCAGCAGCATTTGTCGTGAAACGAGATCCATGCGAAATTGGGGCCACTTTCAAACGGACCTTGTTGTCATCGGCCACAACGGCGGTGGAGATCTGCTGGTAATGAAGCCCATGGAAGACGACTCGACAGTCCTCGAACATACCATATACTGGTGGGATCATGAGACTTCGAAGATCGAACCGGTTGCAGATGATTTCGGGGATCTCAAAAGAACGCGACTTAACCATGCCGCGAACTGATCGGCAGCGGGTGGCCGGACGTGGGCTGCTTGATGTGACACATATGTCTAAGGTTGTACGAACGGCTGGTTGGCAGTGTCGATGAGGAGAATCCACCGAAACGAATCAACGTCACGCGACCATGTTTTGGGGTGCCACGGGCGATAGCCTTGGATCGCCCGTGCCGATGCGGATTCCATAAACAATAGACGACTGTGGCAATGTCCTTGACATTTGATGGCTTGGGCAGATGCTGACATGGGGAATCCGCTTGGAGTCAATTACGATGTCCGCATGTTCGTCAGTTCACATTTGGTGTCCATGCTGCGAATGTGCCGTGCGCGAATTGAACGACCAGCCGTGTCCACAATGTCAGCGCTGCCCACTTTGCGGTCGAAAACTCAACGTAAGCGAGGCAGCGTGTCATTGCGGTGGAATGGGTGATCCGAAACTGGTCGAGACTCTGCTGCGTGATCACGGTGTTCCTGATTCGAGTCTGACTCGCGAGAGATGCCGAGCAACGATTCGCGTGCAACTGCAAATGACAAAAGGAATTGTTTGTGGAATTGGCGGTGGGTTACTGTTGATGGTTGCAAGTATCTGTCGCTTCTTCATCGGGGCGCGATCGACGTACGAGATCCTTGCATCGGCAGTTGTGATATTTATCGCGACGCTTTTGGTGTTCCATACCGTTCCCGTCGTATTTCAATTTCTTGAAGAACGTCGGCTGAATTCTGAATTCCCCGAAGCCAACCAGATCTGACCGCAACTTGTTTGGCGGGACGATCGCTACATGCAACAACAGCGAGGTTACCAATGCGTTCCATCATGCAAGTGTTTGCATTTGTCCTTCTCGTAAACGTGAGTTCTGGGTTCGTGTATTTCATGCCTGGTGATGCCTTCTTTCACACGACGCTCTCTTCGAAAAGAATTGACAGGCATCCACAGTTCACGGAGGAAACGTGCACCATCGGGTACATGTCGCCGCCGTCTGTTGAAGAGAGATTTGAAGAGAGTATCGGGTTTCCAGGGTTGTCCATAACGAAATGCGATGATGGGTTTCGTGATCGGGTCTTGAAGACATTCAGGCAATGCAATGATGGCAATCCTGACGAAGACGTGCACGTGTTCGTATACAACAAAGACCTTGGGATGAACAGG
>CAIWEX010000422.1 GCA_903911795.1 uncultured Schlesneria sp. | reverse complement strand
TTCTTCGCCATGGGCTCAGGTCCAATGCGAGCTGTGGCAGCCAAAGAACCGCTGTTTGACAAACTCTGGTATCGCGAAGATGCCGAACAGGTCGTTGGCGTACTGGAAACGGGAAAACTTCCCGGTGCCGACGTGTTTGAGTACATCGCGGAAGAAACCGGCGTTGAGCCTCAGGACGTCGTGCTTTGTGTTGCTCCGACATCCAGTATGGCGGGAAACCTGCAAGTCGTCGCGCGATCGGTCGAAACCGCGTTGCATAAGCTCTACGAACTTGGATTTGACGTGAATCGAATTCGCAGTGCCGTAGGAAGTGCTCCACTTCCGCCTGTCGCCAAAAATGACATGGAAGGGATCGGCCGGACGAACGACGCAATCCTCTATGGGGGGCGAGTCACGCTGTGGGTTAAGGGCGACGATGAGTCGATCGCGGATATTATCACTCGCGTCCCCTCACATTCATCAACGGCCTACGGTCGACCGTTCCTGGAAATTTTTGAAGCTGCCGGTCGCGATTTCTACAAGATTGATCCGCTGCTGTTCAGCCCTGCCGAAATCATCATTCAAAATGTCGACACCGGCCGGGTCCATGTCGCAGGCCGTGTGAATGTCGATGTCCTGAAAATGTCGTTTGGGATTTGATGCGGTCCGAGGAAATTACCCGACCGTCAACCGCAAAAGAGCGGTCGGGCCTTTCGGCGGGGTCGCGCTGAACTCGCAGACTGTCTCGAACTCCTCGTCTATGATGTTGATGTCCGCCGGAGAATCGCCTTGAAGATTGGCATACTTGCCAGTGAGGGAAGCTGGTACTTCCGTGACTTGGAACGCGCGGCGGTTGCCTGTGGTCACTCTTGCATGCGACTCGACTTCGAACGCCTCATTCCACGAGTTGGCAACCGAGGGGCTCAAATTGGCATCGTTCCCTCTGGTGAAGCATCCGTAAACAACATCGCATCCAGCGAGTTCGATGTGATCATAGTCCGAACGATGCCCCCGGGTTCGCTCGAACACGTTGTTTTTAGAATGGATGTGCTGGGACGGTTGGAAGCGGCGGGAACGCGGGTTGTCAATTCGCCAAAATCTCTCGAATGTGCCGTCGACAAGTACCTGACCACCGCGAAATTGCAGAGCGCCGGACTGCCAGTCCCCGAAACGATCGTCTGCGAACACGAAGATGATGCTTTGGAAGCATTTGAGCAATTGGGACGCGATGTTGTCGTAAAGCCGCTGTTCGGGGCGGAAGGGCGTGGCATCGTTCGAGTCAGTGACCCCGATCTGGCTCACCGCACGTTTCGAACTCTGATGCGACTCGATTCGGTCCTATACCTGCAACAGTTTATTGACCACGGTGGTTTTGACGTCCGTGTACTCGTACTGGCAGGGTCAGTCGTCGGGGCGATCCGTCGCAGTTCGGCGGATGACTTTCGCACGAACATTTCCCGTAACGCCATAGCAGAAAAACACTTACCGACAAATCAAGAATGTAATTTTGCGTTGCGGGCCGCGGAGACCACGGGTGCTTACATTGCCGGAATCGACCTGCTGTATGACCAGTCTGGGCACTGCTTTGTCATTGAAGTGAATGCCGTGCCAGGGTGGCAGGCGTTCACCCGCACGACGGGAATTGATGTCGCGCGACGATTCATCGAAAGCCTGGCTGAGACACAAGCATGTCAATAACTAAATTTCGATCGTTTTGGCAGTCTCTTTGACGCAACTTGCGTTGACGGCATAAGTTGGCGTTTGCTCGTCAAATCTTGCTGCTTGAATGGCAGACGCCGCAGGAGTACACTTCCCGGTAACCGCCTTCTGGAATTGCTCCGGATCGCTGGTAACTCCTACGACTACAATGCTGGTGGTTGACTGACTGGATTCGTCGTGTTTCTTACACCCGGAAGTTCTGATGACGCAGATAATCGAGATCCGCAGCGCCGATGACCCGCGCGATGTGATCCATCGCGCGTGTCAGTTACTGGCTGAAGGGCATCTCGTCGCGTTTCCAACAGAGACTTCCTACGTCGCAGCAGCTAGTTCCCTCAGCGAAATCGGAACATCCAAGCTACGCTCGATGTCAGCGGGTGCAGCCGTATTGGCATTGAAGTCGCCCCATGAGGCTCATGACTACGTCTCCAAAATGCCAGCGTCAGCTCACAAGTTGACTCGACGCGCCTGGCCCGGTCCGCTGACGATCGAATTTGAGTCTTCAGATCTGGATGGCCTGTTCCATTCGCTCCCATTGACCACTCAGCAACTACTGGCGGGAGATCGTTCTGCCGTTGCTTTCCGAGTTCCAGCGCATGATGCGATTCTTCACGTTCAACGCCTGTCCCCTGCACCGCTGGTGATAACGGCTGATCGCGATACATCAAAGCAGTTGCCGCGAACGGCTGCTGAAGTCTCGCGAATGTTTGGCGACGCGATCGCGCTTGTCATTGACGATGGCCCCTGCCGGTATGCGGAACCAACAACGACAGTCCGATTTCGTGGCGACAAATGGGAGCTGATTCACCAGGGAATGATCTCTGCACGCAATCTGGACCGACTCATCAGCGAAATCTATCTGTTTGTCTGCACAGGAAATACCTGTCGCAGCCCGATGGCCGAAGGACTGTTTCGACGTCGGCTGGCGGAACGACTGAAATGCCATGATGATGACCTGATGGACCGTGGATTCGCAGTGCTTTCAGCAGGGCTGTCTGCAGGCGCGGGAGGCCAGGCGAGTACCGAGGCAATCGCGACGCTTGAGGCCGATGGTATTGACCTGAGAAACCACGAAAGCCAACCGGTCACCGAACGCCTGCTGATCCAGGCCGATCACATTCTGACGATGACTCGCAACCATCAGCAGGTCATCTTGAACGAATTTCCGGAATTGGCATCGCGTGTGCGGATGCTTTCAGCAGAGCGTCACGACGTCTCTGATCCGTTTGGAGGCTCTCGGCGTGAATACGATGACTGTAAAGCGGAGATCGAACGGCACATAATGAAACTGATCGACGATCTGGCCCCCAACGAATGAATGTCAACACGGCGACTCTGCCCCGAGAATAATGTCGTGTGAAAGTAAAAATACCCGGCGAAGTCCAGTTGGCATTCGCCCTATCAATCGAACGAGACTCATGAAAATCGCTGTCGCAAGTGACCATCGCGGCTTCAATGTAAAAGACAGAATCCTGGCTCAGGTGGCTGAGTTGCACCATGAGGCATTGGATTTTGGACCGTCGACGTCGGATATCTGCGACTATCCTGATTTTGGAGCCAAGGCCGCTCGCGCCGTATCGGAAGGCGAAGTTGACCGCGCCATCCTGATCTGTGGTTCCGGAATCGGAATGTGCATCATTGCCAACAAGTTCCGAGGAGTCCGCGCGGCACTTTGCCATGACGATCTTTCCGCCGAAATGAGCCGACGACACAACGACGCCAATGTGATGTGCTTGTCAGCCGATTTGCTCGGTGAACGCCTCGCATCGCGAATGATCGATTTGTGGTTGTCGACCCCGTTCGAAGGTGGACGACATGCCCGTCGAATCGCCAAGATAGCGGAATACGAGCAAGAGGTGGATGCAACCTCTGGACCTCATCCGACCTGCTAAATGGAATCTCGCACCAGATGCGATCCTGATTGATAGTAATCTCACTCCCGCGAAAGGAGTTCGCTCGACATGGACCCCGCCAGCCTGAAGTTCACCAAGACACACGAATGGGTCGCCGTGGAAGGCGATGTCGCCACCATTGGAATCAGTGATTTTGCCGTTCATCTTCTGAGTGACCTCGTCTATGCCGACTTGCCACCCATTGGCAAAAAGATCACCCAAGGCGAGCCCTTTGGTGAAGTGGAAAGCGTGAAAGCCGTCAGTGACCTGTACGCCCCTGTCAGTGGTGAAGTGATCGGCCGAAACGATGCTCTGCCCGATAACCTCGACCTGCTGACAACCAGTCCCTTCGGTGGTGGCTGGATGGTCAAAGTCCGATTGAGCAACGCGGGCGAACTGTCGTCGCTGCTCAGCCAGACCGCTTACAAGGCCCACTGCGACGCCGAAAAGCACTGACCACACGACCAGTGACTTGCAGAGGGAGCGTCCGCGCACGGATTCGTTGAACATCGGATACCACCGCCAGGCGGTCATGGAGTCGCCCCCATGGCTGCGATGCTGAAGGTCTGGCGAGAAGCTTCAGGCTGATATTCCCCAATGCATGCCTAAAAAATCGAACGTCCACAGGAGTCCAACGCGTGTCCTATTTGTTCACCACACCTGACGAACAGGTGCAAATGCTCCAGCGCATCGGCGTCACCTCACTCAAGGTGCTGCTCGACCAGATCCCTGAAGACCTTCAGCTCGACCGCCCGTTAAATATGCCGCCGGCGCTGACTGAGTTAGAATTGGAACGCCACATGCGCGGACTGGCGGCCCGCAACGCCGGCGCCTCCTCACGCATCTGTTTTATGGGGGGTGGAGCGTACAACCACTACATCCCCAGTGTCGTTGATGAACTCGCCTCGCGGGGCGAATTCTACACCGCGTACACTCCCTATCAGGCAGAAGCGAGTCAGGGGACACTGCAGGCTTTCTTCGAGTTCCAGTCGCTCATTTCTGAGTTGAGTGGTCTGGATGTCGCCAATGCCAGCCTTTATGACGGCGGCAGCGGTGTCGCTGAAGCAGTCCTGATGGCTGGCCGCTGTACGGGGCGAACCGGCCGCGTCGTGATCGCGGGTTCAACGAACCCGGAATACATCCAGACTCTGAAATCCTACTTCGCCAACAAGTCGACCGAGGTGATTGTTGTCCCAACACCGCAAGGGACGGTGAATCTTGAGAAGTTGGAAGCGGCAGTCAACGAC
Organism: uncultured Schlesneria sp.; assembly: GCA_903911795.1. Taxonomy (GTDB): domain Bacteria; phylum Planctomycetota; class Planctomycetia; order Planctomycetales; family Planctomycetaceae; genus Schlesneria. Next base: position 6,568 of record CAIWEX010000422.1, on the reverse strand, counting down.
CAGACTGCGTGCGTCCTCGTACAACAACCCAACTTTTTTGGTTGCCTGGAAGAAGTCGCTGCGATCGGCGAAATCGCCCATCGTCACAGCGCCCTGCTCGTGCAATCGTTCGACCCATTGAGCGTTGGATTGCTGAAACGCCCCGGTGATCTGGGAGCCGACATCGCAGTCGCAGAAGGGCAATCGCTGGGAATTCCGCTGCAATTCGGTGGGCCTTTTCTGGGAATTCTGGCGTGTCGTCAGCAATTCGTCCGCAAGATGCCTGGGCGACTGATCGGGCAGACCGTTGATCGAAACGGCGAGCGGTGTTTCTTCCTGAATCTACAGGCGCGTGAGCAACATATTCGCCGCGAAGGAGCCACCAGCAACATCTGTACGAACCAGGGATTGATGGCCCTGCGAGCAACGATCTATCTGTCACTGCTGGGCCCTGCCGGATTGAAAGAGGTGGCCGAATTGAGCTGCCGCAAGGCTCACTATGCCGCGGACCGGCTGACTCAAATTGAAGGCTGCGAACGGATGTTTGCAGGTCCATTCTTCAAGGAATTTGTTCTGAAGTATGCGCACGGTGCCGACACCGCCGTTCGCAAAGCCGCCGCCGCAGGAATTGATATTGGCCCGACTCTCAGCCGCCTGCCCGAATTGAGTTGGCTGCCCGAAGATGAACGAGACCAATGTCTAATCGTCGCCGTGACGGAATCACGGACGCGAGAGGAAATCGACCAACTGGTCGCGGCATTGGCATAACTGGCAAATCATTGACCATCGCGGTCCTGACGTTGAAACTGGAGTTCGAACATGCGTAACCGACAGGCCACACGGCTCTTGTCTGAGTTGTCACGAGCGGGTCGCCGCGGAGCTGAGTTTCCCGCTTCCGATGTCCCGGAATGGCCACTGGAAGACTTGCTCCCCGCATCAGCTCTGGCCGATGCTTCGCCGCACTTGCCCGAGTTGGCAGAACCTGATGTCGTACGCCATTTCGTCAATCTGTCGACACTGAACATGTCGGTCGACACTCACTTCTATCCGCTGGGCAGTTGTACGATGAAGTACAACCCCAAGCGACATGAACGGCTCGCGGGACTGCCCGGCATCGTCGATGTTCATCCGCATCAGACGGCTGGGAATATCCAGGGGTTGCTCGAACTTCTCGCCGAAAAGCAGCAGATGCTGGCCGAGATTTCAGGGCTTCCAGCCGTATCACTTCAACCTGCAGCTGGCGCACACGGTGAACTGACGGCGCTCTATGTGGCGGCAGCTTACTTCCGCGACAAAGGAGAATCGCGGAAAAAGGTGATCTTCCCGGCGAGTGCACACGGAACGAACCCAGCCAGCGCAGCAATGGCAGGATTTGAGTGCGTCGAACTCAAAGGAACTGAGGGGGGATTCGTCGACCTCGAAGAACTTCGGCGGCATGTCGACAACCAGACCGCCGTATTTATGGTCACCAATCCAAATACGCTGGGACTCTTCGAAAAAGATATTGCTGCGATCGCCGAGATCGTCCACGCGGCCGGAGGACTGGTTTACATCGATGGTGCGAACATGAACGCCATCATGGGAATCACCCGCCCGGGCGATTTTGGTGGCGACATGATGCACTACAACGTTCACAAGACGTTCACGGGGCCTCATGGTGCAGGAGGACCAGGCTCGGGACCGATTTGTGTTCGAGATTTCCTGGCCGATTTCCTGCCGGGCCCTGTCGTCCGCCAGCGCCCCGGTGACGACCGTCGATTTGAACTTGCCACGCCTGCAAAATCGATTGGCCGAGTCCGGTCATTCTTCGGAAACGTGGGAATTCTGATTCGCGGATACTGCTACTTGCGTACGCTCGGAGCTGCAGGAGTCCGGTCTGCTGCGGAACAGGCCATTTTGAATGCGAATTACCTGAAAAGCCTGCTGGCGGATGTCCTTCCTTCGGCTCATGGCGAGTACTGCCTGCACGAGTTTGTCGCATCCGCCGAGGGGCTGGCGAAGGAACGTGGTATCAATGCCATGGATATCGCCAAAAGGCTGCTGGATTATGGATTCCATCCACCGACGGTCTATTTCCCGCTAGTCGTCCCCCATGCGATGATGTTCGAACCGACGGAAACCGAATCCAAGGCAACACTTGACGCATTTTCTGATGCGATCCACAAGATCGTCGCTGAAGATGCCGAACTCCTGCATACAGCTCCACACAATCTGCCCGTCAGCCGACCGGAAGAAGTGAATGCGACTCGCAAACCCGTTCTAACCTGGGCCTGTTGTAAGGACTGAGGCATGACCAAGTTGCCTCATGTACGACAGATCATTGAACCAGCTCCCAACTCGGGAGCTTGGAACATGGCTGTTGACGAAGTGTTGTTACAATCGGCCATCGAGAATGGAATTGCGACCCTGCGGTGGTATTCCTGGGAGCCGACGGCGTCACTGGGGTATTTTCAACGAGAGTCGGAACTGCAGAACGATCCGCGACTGGCAAACTTGCCGCATGTCCGACGCCTGTCGGGTGGCGGAACACTCGTCCATGATCATGAGCTGACATACAGCCTGACGCTTCCCCCGTCGCAGTCGCTGATCACACGCCCTATGGAATTGTATCGTATTGTCCATCAATGCATTGCGGCGGAATTATCAAGCCGCGGAGCGGGCGCGGCGCTGCGGGGAGTGACGGTCAAAAACCGCCAGGAACCCGTCCTCTGTTTCGCGAGAGAGGATGAGCACGATTTGGTCTTGAACGGCCGCAAAGTGCTGGGAAGCGCCCAACGGCGACGTCGTGGAGCCATCCTGCAGCACGGGGGACTATTGCTGGCGGCTTCGCCGGTGACCCCGGAACTGCTGGGGATTCGAGACCTTTGTCCTGGCGTCGATCTGGAACGACTGGCCGAGTCGCTCGGAACCGCCATCGTGAAAGAGATCGCCGGGACTTGGGAAAACGGAACTTTGACTGCCCAGGAACTGGAAAGCGTCCGCACGACAATTGCAGATTGTTGACGTCAGGGTTGTTGAGCAACAGTCATAAAATTCGTAACCATTCTGAGGACTGAACAACGCCATTGATGTTGCCTGTTCAGCCTTAGACTGTTCGGGCGTCGGCTTTGACGCCGATAATTACGGTGTTGTGTGTTACGTCGTTGACATGGCCAAAAAATAGCGGTAGCGTAACAGGTGATCCGAATTGCAGCGTCAGGTCTTTTTTTCTCGCGGCCAAAATCTTATCGGTCGCATTTTCCTGATGGCGAGACAATGAAGGTTCACCAAGTACATTTCTGTCGGTCATCACATTGGAATTGAGTAAAAGTTTTGCCCGTCAAGGGTCTGTTCTTTCACGCGGTGAGATTCTGATTCACGCATCCGGAAAGGACCTGACCACTTATGAGGGCAAGGATTAAACTGGAACGCCAAAGGCTACGTGCTGGCGATGAGTGTGGTTTCGTCTTACGGGAGTGCCTGATTCATGTTACAGGCTGAACTCAAGATTCTTGGTGGAAAGCATCAGGGGAAAGCCATTCCCCTGTCAACGAAGAAGTTTCTGGTCGGCCGCGAGCAGGATTGCCACTTGCGCCCCAACAGCGATCTCGTCAGTCGCCACCATTGTGTCTTCAGTATTGACGAATACGCGATCCGCCTTCGAGATTTGGGGAGCACCAACGGTACCCGCGTGAATGGCAAGCCGTTGCATGGCGAAGTCATCCTCAAGTCGGGTGACCAGATCGGTATCGGCAAACTGGAACTGGAACTGGTCCTCCGTCAGCGATCAGACTCAGTCGCTCCCGAATCCCAACCGCTGGCTCCGACCAGTCTCAGTTCTGGTGGACTCAGCTCAGGCGAACTCGACATTGCGTCATCGTTGGGGACTGTCGAAATTGCTCCGATGTCGCCTGCCATGCCTGTTTCGAGCGAAACCTCGTTCGAAATGCCTGTCATGCCACCATTGATGCCAATGGAAGATACTTCGACGAATCAGGCTGGGGATACCGCAATTATTCCCGGGACCGCTCCGTCACAATTTCCGGGTTATCAACCTGCGCAGCCAGGATTTCCGCAAATGCCCGCTGGATATCCCGCACCAGGATACGCACCCGGATACCCGCCTCAGGGATACCAAATGCCGATGGGTTATCCTCAGCAGATGGGTTATCCACAACAGTACCCGCAGCAATACCCACAGGGTTACATGCCGCAGGGTTACCCCGGAATGCCCGGATTTCCGCCGCAAATGCAATACCCGACTGGATATCCAGCTCCAGCAATGCCTGCGGCTGTAGAATCAGCCCCGGCATCCGCAGCGGTCGCCGATTCAATGGCCGTTAAGCTGCCGCCGCCAGAATCGACCGGAGTGAAAGCCCCTGCTCCTGCCCCAGCAGCAGCAGCCCCAGCAGCGGGAGGAGCTCCCAAGACCGAAGAAAAGCCTTCGAATTCTGCAGCTGACATTATCAAGAGTTATATGCAGAAACGGACGCGATAAGTCCAAGTCGCCGGTACAACCAGAAACGAAACCAGCAATTCCGCCATCGGACGCGAGCGCGTGCAGGACGAATTGCGAATTCAAAAACTGCCAGGAGGCGTTTTCATGTCGGCAGCAGATCCGAATGTTGCGGAACAACAGCGACGGTATCGCGAATTCCTCGACCTGATGCCCCTCACGATTTCCCTCGCAGGCCTCCCCGCCAGTGACGGTAAGTACTACACGGAAGAACAGATGGAAACCCGTCTGTTTGCTTTGCGGCACGCCTATAAGCTCGCCCGCCAGTTCGCACGAGAACAAATCAGCCGTTGACGCAGCTCCAAAGCTGCGTCTCTTCGCCTGCGAAATCTGCATGGCATGGTCGAAAGTAACCCAGACCTTGCCGTGAAAATGCAGCAAACCCCTATTGCATCTTCAGATGCGTTTCGTTCGTCGCTCCAGACTCGCCGTGGTACGGATTCAGCAACGTGTGCGACGACTAACTCACGGAATCGCGTTGGTTTGCGGAACTTCTGAAACCCCTGGCACCCGTTCCGGGTATCTCTTTCAACAGAAAGGTGAACCGTGCGGTGGACGACCGGGACCTCGTCGAACGCTGCTTGACAGGAGACCGAGATGGGCTGCGCACGTTTGTTGAGCAGTTCCAGGGGTGGGTGTTTGCACTGTGCTTCCGCCAACTCGGCCATCGCCAGGACGCAGAGGACGTTGCACAAGAATCATTGGCAAGGGCGGTGCGACACCTGGCGCAATGGGACGGAATTCGCCCCCTCAAGCCTTGGATTCTGACGATCGCGGTCAATCGCTGCCGGACTCACCAGGCGCGCAAGAATACTCGGGCGAGGACTATCGATGCAGAAATCGATCTTCCCGCTCCGTCCACTCGGTTAGGAGAATTTGATCTGGCGGAAGAGCTGCAGTTGGCCTTACAGCAATTGCGAGAAGAATACCGAACCTGTTTCCTGCTGTTCCATCAACAGGAATTGAGCTTGCAAGAAGTAGCTCAGATCATGCAGTGCCCTGACGGCACAATCAAAACCTGGCTGCATCGAGCACGTCGTGAATTAGCGGGACTTTTGCGAGCCCGTGGTGTTGTTACGGAGGAGGGACATGAACTGTTCCGAATTTAGCGAAGAACTGCAGCAGTTGGTGGAAAACCGCGGCGGCTCGCCATCTGAGTCGGCAGTGGCCCACATCAGTGAATGCCGTTCATGTCGACAGCAGTGGCGAGATCACGTGTTGCTGACAGTGGCCCTGCGCACGTGGACTCCGATTGCAAACTCGCCATCACTGGTCGACGGGGTTCTTGATCGCCTGAGCACCACAGCTCCCAACGCGCCGGCGAAAAGTGGCGCCGATTCGCGACGATGGCCGGTTGTAGCGACAGCGGCGGCATGCCTGATCACGCTTATCGCCATCGGGATCACTCGTCGCCCCGAAGACCGCAACATGGCTCGAAGCGAGCGATCGCAACCTGCCCTAATCGAACCAGCGCATCCACCGGCAAATCCAAATACCAATGAGTCGGTCGGAGTCGCCTCCTCAATGGTGGCAGTTCTGGAGGATCTGCGAACAGAATACCGCGAAATCGCCGAAGAGACCCGCGCATCTGCTCGCGAATTCGCTGTAACCATCCCCTCACCTAACGTTTCCCCCTGGGCCGAGTTCGTCCTCCCCGAGGTTCCTGGAACTCAGGTCACGACCGTCCAACAGCCTGTCGACACCCCACCGCGGGGCGCAGTTTCCGTCATCAGTCGCTCCATTGGCAGCCAGATCGGCGAAGCCATGGATTTCCTCTGGGTCGCTGTCCCTGACGGAGTACCAAAAGGCTGATGTTCATGTTTGAAGACCGACGTGATCGGCACGGGTCTCCCGACCCCGCCGAAACGACCGACCGACAGGTCTCCTCTTCTCTGTTCACGCTATTGATTGCCCGCTTCGGAGCCTTCATGAACCAGGTACGACAAGCACAACAATCCATTGATTCGGCGCGGACCGACATTGTGCCCAATGTTCGGCGCGGGTCTCCTGACCCCGCCGAAACAACCGACCGACAGGTCTCCTCTTCGCCGGATGCACGATCGACCAATGTTCGGCGCGGGTCTCCTGACCCCG
>CAIWEX010000421.1 GCA_903911795.1 uncultured Schlesneria sp. | reverse complement strand
TGTTCGACGGTTTACTTCTGGCCAAAGGAAAATCGCCCCATCGGCGACAACAACAAGGTTGGGATTCTGCATGTTAAATGCGCAGTAGCTGACGGAGATTGGCTATTCCTGTCATCAGCGAACCTGACCCAGCAGGCATTTACGATCAATATGGAACTGGGAATGCTCGTTCGAGGCGGGACGATGCCGCGACGAGTTGAACAGCAGTTCGAACGCCTGATTCAGAGTGAGCAGTTGAAACGAGTTTGACAAAAGTCGTTACCGATGTGGCTGGCAAGTGGGATTGAAACGACAGCGTAAATATCCGTATTGAAGAAAGTTGGGCAAATTAAAATGGGTGACTTCAAGCTATTCAAAACCAACATCGATTGCGTGACGCAACTACAAGGACACTCGGTTGCTCTGGAAAAGTCACTTCAACTCCTGATCGAGAGGCACCTCGACGTTTTCCTCGGAATTCGCTTCCTCGCAACTGAGTATTCAACCGGCAAGACACACGCAGGTCGGATTGACACGCTCGGGATCGATGAAAACGGTTGCCCGTGCATTATCGAGTACAAACGATCCAGCAACGAAAATGTCGTTACTCAGGGGTTGTTCTACCTCGATTGGCTACTCGACCACAAAGCAGAGTTCGAAGCTCTTGTATTTAAGAAATACGGGCAGGAGGTAGCAGACAGCATCGAATGGGCCACTCCGCGACTGGTTTGCATCGCTGGCACCTTTACGAGATACGATGAACACGCAGTCAAGCAGATAACTCGAAACATCGATCTCATCCGCTACTTGCGATTCGGAGAAGAGTTCCTTCTGCTTGAACTTGTCAGTGCGGTACAGGTGTCAGTCAATGCCGCGATGGATTCAGTCACTGTTGGGGGGAAGCAGAAAAAGGAAAAGACCGTCACAGACCAACTGGCCCAGGCGAGTTCGTCTTTAGTCGATTTGTTCGAATCGCTAAAGGCGATGTGCCTTGCCGTCGGTGACGACGTGCAGATGACGGCGCTCAAGCTTTACGTCGCTTTCAAGCGAATTAAGAACTTCGCCACTGTCGTCGTTCAGGCAAATGCCAACGTGCTTCTCGTTTATGTGAAGATTGATCCCGACACGGTGGAACTGAAAGAGGGCTTCACCCGAGATGTGCGCGAAATTGGCCACTGGGGTACTGGTGATCTGGAAATCACGCTGCGCAATCAGGAGGACTTAGAGAAAATTCTGCCATTGCTGGAGAAAAGCTATGAAGCTTCGTAACGCTGCGGAATTCAAACGTTGGAAACACAGGGCATTATTCTTGGCGCTGGTGTTGGGTCAATTCGGTATCCGACCACATGTGGAAGGCGCTGCTGCCTCGTTGTTGATACGACGGTGATTACGTTCGACATTCATTAACCGACTGCGGTGCAAGATCTCTCGACACCGTACACATTCACTCCTGATGGAATTCCCAGTGGCTGGTCGCATTTATTTGCTAAACGAAAATTCGGAAATGACCGCGAGGGATGAGGCTCTCTATGACTCAGAGAGGCTGCTTCAGGAGATGCTGGCAAAGCATCCAGACTTGCTTGCAGGCGAACAAATCAACATTGATGATCCAAGGCGATGGCTGCTTGTGACCCGTGAAATGTCAATCCCGGATGAAGAAGATGGTGCAGGACGTTGGTCCCTGGATCACCTGTTTCTTGATCAGGACGGCATCCCCACACTCGTCGAAGTGAAGCGAAGCAGCGACACGCGAATTCGGCGCGAAGTGGTCGGGCAAATGCTCGACTACGCTTCGAATGCGGTTGTCTACTGGCCAGTCGAAAAGATTCAAACGACATTTGAGTCTCGCTGTAATTCTGAAGGTCGTGACCCAGCTACCGAACTGGTTGCTCTCCTTGGAGAAGAACACGATGCAGCCGAATATTGGCAGCAAGTGAAAACAAATCTGCAGGCCGGTCGCATCCGCATGGTGTTTGTCGCGGACACGATCCCGAGCGAATTGCGGCGAATCATCGAATTCCTGAATCGCCATCTTGATCCCACAGAGGTGTTGGGGATCGAAATCAAGCAGTTCGTCGGAAGAGGAGTGAAGACATTAGTGCCGCGAGTTATTGGCATTATCGATAAGGGTTTCCCGGACACCACGCCGCGAGAAATCTCGGAATTGACATTCATCAATGAAATAGACGCAACGCTACCAGAAAACGAAGCCCAGTTCGCGAAGTCGCTGATCCGATGGTCACGAGAAAAGGGGCTTGAATTGAATTTCACGAAGGGCAAACGAGGATCGTTCAATCCCTCACTCCAAATCGGAAATACGATCTACCACCCGTTCTCCCTTCAGAAGCGCGGAATGCTCGTTTTCCCGCTACGCTGGCTGAAAGTACGGCCGCCTTTTGACGATGAGGTACGTCGGAGTCAGCTTCTTTTGAAACTCCAGCAGTTGCCAGGATTGCAAGCTGGTGACCTTGCTGTTGATGGATTTCCAATGATACCAATTGCACAACTTACGGATGACCTCGCATTCAACGAGACGCTGAAGATTCTCGATTGGATCGTGACTGAAATTACGCTCGTCTGATTCGGAACGGGTGCTGTCGTGGATTACGTTAGAAACACTCAACCTGATCCACCGTTGACTGACGCTCACCCCGAAGGCAATAAATTTGCCACTTCGCAAGGGCAAGAATTCGTGATAGTTCTTGGTGATGGACGCACTCTCATACGCTTCCAACCGTTAAACGTGACATGTGAGCCTAAGTACACGACGCGGTGAACCGGGGCTGTCGATGCGCGAACGAGAGGTGCGATTCTCTTTTTCATTTTAGGAATCGCGATTATCGGAACGTTGAAATACGGTGCAAATTGAATTAACGGCGAATCAGAGCTATTGTGAATTGTGTAAAGCCTACCTCGTCGCCAAAACAGCACATACATGGTTTAAGCAAAACGATGAAGCCTCGTATCCGTTGGACGTGTCCTCAATGCAACCACGATTATGGCGTGGTATCAACTGAAGGATTGACCGTCTGCCCGGCCTGTAAGGAATCTCAACAGGCCCCGGACATTCAGCCTGAAGCACCGAGTATTCCGTACGTGAGCGTCATCGCGAAAAGTCGTCGCTCCAATTCAAGCATCAGTTTCTCGGAACTCCTGGATCTTCGGTTTGAGCGTTACTTAACCCCATGGATCGTTCGCCTGACTTGGTGCATCGTGATTACCATTGGTTTCATTCTGATTTGTACGACGATCTTGGAAAACGTTTACTTTGCCATCAACGGCCACTCCTTGTTTTACATTCCACCGCGTGATGGGCCAAGGATCGCGATTGGGAATGACAGCATGGCCAAGCATGCGCTCACAATGCTGAAGACGATGGCGTGCGTGTTCGGAATCACCCTCGGAGTGTTGTACACGCGGGTACTTCTTGAAGCAGTTATTGTAATTTTCAATATCGCAACATCCGTTTCCAAAATCAGGACAATAGCCGAGGGCGTTTCACGTCGAGGGGCTTAGAACACGCAGTGATTTTTAGTCGAAATCAGAGAATTCACATTTGAGGGGGTGGTTTCCGATGTCCGAGCAGCAAAGCGAATTCAGCGAAAGTTATTCCGACGCCAATTTCTGGGACAAAGTCAGGACGTTCGCACAAACCGCCGGGGTCGAAGTTATTGATCGAGCTTTCCAGCTTTACTACGCTGCGCACGGTCCGAACACTCCTGTGTGGGCAAAAGTGACAATCTACGGCGCATTGGGGTATTTCATTTCTCCAATCGACGCGATTCCAGATCTCGTTCCTGTTGTCGGATATTCTGACGATCTTGGGGTGCTGGCCCTGTCTGTTGCCACCTGTGCTGCATACATCACTCCAGAGGTCAAAGCGCAGGCGAAACAAGCCAAGAAGGAGCTTTGGGATAATCTGTTCGGAGGCGAATCACCAGAGCAAAGTGATTTGTCGTAAGCCCGAAGCCTGCTTGTGTTTTGAGGCAGTGGCGTTCGTCACCGAGCGAACTACCCCTTTGGGGAATTCTCAGTCAAAATTAATTCTCGCGTGGACGTAAACATGGCAACGGAATGGTTCTATGCAGACGGAGGAGCAGAATGCGGCCCAGTCTCGTCGAATGAACTCAAAAAAATGGCGGAGTTGGGTACGGTAAGTCCCGACACGCTCATTTGGAAGGACGGGTATCCTGATTGGGTGCCAGCGAAAACCGTACAAGGGCTATACCCGGCCAGTCCGCCCCCAAGTGCATCGCGATCGTTGCCACCGCCATTACGCAATGGTGAATCTGGCTCCGCGTTTGACTATCGAATTCTTTACGGTCTCACCGTCGCAATCGTGATCTTATGGGCCGTTCTCTACTCGTTCCTGGGATCGCTTGGCGGCGCGACTTTGGTTT
>CAIWEX010000420.1 GCA_903911795.1 uncultured Schlesneria sp. | reverse complement strand
TGTCGTTCGTGATCCTCGTCAGCCTTGAGATTGCCGTCCTCAAGTGGATTCTGCTGGGGCGAGTCAAACCCGGGACATACCCACTGCACCATTCCTTTTATTTCCGCAAATGGTTGGTCGACCGGACGCTCGATTTGAGCCTCGACGTCATCGGCCCACTCTATTCAACTCTGTACCTGGCCCCGTGGTACCGACTGCTGGGGGCCAAAATCGGTCGCCGTGCCGAGATCTCGACGGCGTCGTTTGTTTCGCCCGACTGCCTGCAAATCGACGATGAGAGCTTCATCGCCGATGCCGCATCACTTGGGGCGGCCAGGGTCCAAAACGGTGCTGTGACCATCGACATGATCACGATCGGGAAACGAACGTTTGTCGGTAACAGCGCCCTGATCCCGGTTGGCGCTACGCTGCCCGGAAACAGCCTGATCGGTTGCCTTTCGATGCCACCGGCTGTCATGCCAACAAATTCGTCGTGGCTCGGTTCGCCTCCGTTTCTACTTCCACAGCGGCAGGTGAATTCGAGTTTCACCGTGGAAGAAACATTTCGCCCGACGTCGTGGCTGGTCGCTCAGCGGCTGTTTATTGAATTCTTCCGGATCACGCTGCCGTCGACGTTTTTTATCATGATCACCAATGTCCTGTTGTCAGTCGTGTTGCTGATGTACGGCACGTATGACATCTGGGTGATCGCGGTGTTGTTTCCGTTGTTCTATTTCCTGGCCGGATTAACGGCCATGATTGGGGTGGCGGGCTTCAAGTGGCTGATGATGGGGCGCTATCAACCTTGTGAGCGTCCGTTGTGGAGTCCATTCGTCTGGAGGACCGAGGCTGTTACCGCTCTCCTCGATAATTTCGCCGCACCATTTTTCCTGGACCTGCTGGCTGGTACCCCGTTCATTTGCTGGTTCTTTCGGTTACTGGGAGCCAAAATCGGCAAGCGAGTTTATCTGGATACGACAGAGCTGACAGAGTTCGATCTGGTTCAGATCGGTGACGACGCGGCCATCAATCACGATTGCACGCTGCAGACTCACTTATTCGAAGACCGCGTGATGAAGATGTCGACAGTCAATATCGGAGCGGGATGTCACCTGGGTTCGATGTCGCTGATCCTGTACGACACCGTCATCGAGCGTGGTGCCTCGGTCGATGATCTGTCGTTGGTCATGAAGGGTGAGACTCTTCCCGAAAATACACATTGGACGGGGATTCCAGGGCGCAAACATGGCTGAGTTAACAAAACGGGGAAATACTGACACAATGATTCTTGAAGGGCTTGTGACCAGCCAGGATGCTGCCGGGAAGATCAACCTGGCCCCGATGGGGCCAATCGTCGATGCTTCCATGACTCGCTTGACGCTGCGACCGTTTCAGACATCCACCACGTTTCAAAACCTGCGGCAGCATCCGTACGGCGTCTTTCATGTCGTCGATGACGTCCTGCTGATTGCCCGGGCCGCTTTGCATCGGCTGGATCAGATTCCCCCGACGTTCCCCGCCGAAAAGATTCCGGGACACGTTCTGCAGGATTGCTGCCGCTGGTATGAATTTGAAGTGACCGAGTGCGACGAATCGTCGGAACGTTCGCGACTGGAAGCGAAGATTGTCCATTCGGGCCGGATCCACGACTTCTTCGGGCTGCATCGTGCCCGTCACGCTGTTTTGGAAGCAACGATCCTGGCGACTCGGCTTCACCTGCTCTCAGAACAGGAGGTCCGATCACAACTGACGGCGCTTGCCATCCCCGTGGAAAAGACGGCCGGCCCCAATGAACGCGAGGCCTTTGCACTCGTCTGTAGTGTCGTTGATGAGTGGTATCGACAGGCACGTCCGTGAGGCTGCGTCGGAGCTACCCAATGCGGGTGACGATTTTTCGGGGCGTCGGATTTTTAAATGAAGTTTTTGAGGAATCAATCCATGCCTGATCAAGCAAACCTTTGGACGCGTCGAGAACTCCTTCATGGGATGGCGTTCGGGAGCATTGCGTCGCTCTTCGTGCCACGCTGGCTTCCTGCCGCGGACAGCGGACGGGAACTCGCATTCGAGGTAAAAAACGAATTCGGATCGGCACCGGTTGAAAACATCGCGGCCCTGTTGAAGTCGGTCGCCCAGGAATTCTGGCGGTATTGTCCCAATACGAAGTTCCTGGGGCAGGGATTCTCGATCTATCGGAACAAAGACTATCCCATCACGCATTTTAAGCATGAAAACGACAAGATCGTGATCGGTTTGAACACCGAGAATCTGTTCTGGTCCCAGTACGCCTACCAGTTCGCTCACGAATTCTGCCATGCGTTGATTGACCATACACACGAGAATCAACGCAAGTGGCATCTCACCGGGCATGCCAATCAATGGCTGGATGAAACTTTATGCGAAACCGCGTCGCTGTTCGCTCTGCGAGCGATGAGGACGACGTGGAAGACGAACCCGCCATATCCGAACTGGAACTCGTACGCCCCGAAATTGGCGGAATACGTCCAGAATCGTGCCGACGAGCCTCAACACCAGAGACCCGCGAACACAACGTTTTCCGAATGGTTCCGTCAGGAACTCCCCAGCTTGCGAGAGAAGCCAACACAGCGAGCCAAGAACACAATCATCGCATTCGAGCTTTTGAAGTTATTTGAAGCAGAGCCCGCTGGCTGGGAATCGGTGACAGCTATCAAGCTGGGAGATCGCGACATCCAGAAGCCGCTGCAAGCTCATCTCGAAGAATGGAAATCCAACACGACAGAGCAACTGCGCCCGTTTGTTGCCAAGGTCATGAGGCAGCTGGAATCGTGACAACACGTCATTTCTACGCAGTTACCGCGCTGATGGCAAATAAAGACTTTAACGCAGAGACGCAAGGGCGCAGAGACGCAAGGCTAAGAAATGAATGTCGCTGCATTCTTGCTGCGTCTCTGCGTTAAAGTCCTGATTGCTTTCCCGATGAAACGGGATACCGTCGCCGAGTCATGCATTGCATTTCGACAGACATTCCGCATATTACTGGCAGCAAATCTGTTGCGAATACCTCTCAACGTCCGGCGGATGGCGAGCGGGTTTCAAGTCTGTGATTCTCTTCAACCTGGAGGTCTACTGCCCATGAGCCTGACTCACAAGGAATCGACTCGTCGTGAATTCCTCAAAACGACGGGTGCGGCGTTTGGTGTTCCGTTCATCATTACCTCGGCCGCACTGGGCAATAGCGAACGGCCGCCTGCCAGCGATCGAATTGTGATTGGGGGAATCGGCATCGGAAATATGGGACGCGGCGACCAGGGGGCCTTTCTGGGTCGAAAAGATGTCCAGTACGTCGCTTTGTCCGATGTCCGTGACGAAGTTCGTGAAAAGTCCAAAGCAGGTGTCGACGGACGTTACCAGAACAAAGACTGCCAGACCTACAACGATTTCCGCGAACTGCTGGCCCGTACAGATATCGATGCCGTTCACATTGCCACCCCTGATCACTGGCATGCGATCATGGTGATCGAAGCCTGTCGCAATGGCAAAGATGTCTACTGCCAAAAGCCTGAATCGCTGACATTGAAAGAAGGACCGGCAATGATCACGGCCGCGCGACGCTATGGACGCGTCGTCTCGGGCGGCAGTCAGCGTGTGCTGGGAGACTATCGTAAGTACGTCGATCCCGCCTGGGCCGGTGAATTCGGCACAATCAAGTCGATCAACGTCAACGTTGGGCCGCTGCCGCAGCTTTGCAATCTGCCTGAGGAACCGATGAACGAAAAGATCGACTGGGACCTGTGGCTCGGCCCCGCTCCATGGGCTCCGTATAACTCCAAACGCTGCAGTGGCAGCTTTTCGATCAACGGATCGAGCTGGCGTTCCTTCAGTGATTACTCGGGCGGTGGCATGACCGACTGGGGAGCACACCACTTCGGTGGTGCCACCTTCATCTGCGATGTCCGTGATCTGCAACCGCAGGAAGTCAATTACTTCGATGACAAAGACGGCAAATACCTCGCCTATCGGTATCCCAACGGGTTGACGATTTATCACAATCGCCCAAAAACCGGTAACCTGGAAATCGAGGGGACGCCGGGTGAAAAGCTGGCACCGAAACCCGTGCCGACCTACAAAGGCCACGGTGATATTTACGGCGACTTTATTGAATGCGTGAAGACACGTGAAAAGCCCTTCCGAGATATCGAATCCGCCGTGAACACGGCGGTGCTGGCTCATCTCGGAAACATCGCGTATCTGCTGAAACGATCGTTGAAATGGGATACGGTCAAGCAGGAGTTCGTCGGCGATGCCGAAGCCAATCGCTTTCTGGATCGAGCCCGCCGAGAACCATGGCAGCTCTGATGGCCGCATGAAGGATGCTGGCGAGTAAGATTTCGCTGACGTCTATTTGCTGTGATCTCGATTCTTCACTTTCGAACTGCATTCACCTGAATATAAGGCTTCAACCATGTTGGAAACCGCATTTGAATCGCTCAAGAAATTCGACTGGGGTAGCGATCTTTCGGCTTTGAATCCGATCGAAGACGCTGCCATCGCAGCCCATCAATCCCCTGAAACGGGTAAGGATCTGGAAAGCCGTCTGATAGCGGCTCTGGGAGGCAACCTGTCGCTCGATGCACAGGAGTATGTCTGCCGAAAGTTGGCCATGGTTGGGACCGCTGCTTCGGTCCCCAGCCTGGCACCACTCCTGATCAAAAAAGAAATCTCGCACATGGCGCGATTCGCACTCGAACGCATTCCGGCGGTCGAAGCAGGGCAGGCCTTGCGCGAGGCTCTTCCGAAGGTCACTGGACTGGTGAAGGTTGGCGTCATCAGTTCACTCGGCGGACGCCGCGAAGCCGCTGCGGTCACAGAATTGAGTGGACTTCTTAAGGATACTGATACTGCAGTCGCACGAGCCGCCGCACTCGCCCTGGGAGCGATTGGAACCACCGACGCTGCCGCCGCATTGCAACTCGCCCTGAAAGGGAGCGGAATTCCGCAGACCGTGATCGATGGGATTCTCAGTTGTGCCGAAGCCTTGCTGGCAAGCAACAAGACTGCAGAAGCGAGTGCGATTTACAAATCGTTTGAACAGGCCAATCAACCTCGAATTGTGCGTCTCGCCGCCGCCCGTGGGCTGCTGGCGTGTGCGAGCAAGCAGGGGTAATGCGTATTCACTGGGTAATCGTGGCGAATGTGACACTTGAAACTCCACGCTTTCGCGTTGCTTCAGCCGTCGTTGCCTCTGAGCCTTAACGACTCATTCATCTTGATTTTCATCCTTTGGGAGGACGCTGCATCATGCCGCGCATATTGAGAGCGCTTTTCGTCTTGAGCCTGGTTTCTGTTCTACCGATCACAACAACGCAGGCCGACGAGAAGCCATCCGATGAACTCGTGACACGGATTGTAAAACTGCTTCAGGACCCTGACCGGGAGTTCCGTGCTGCCGGGCTGGAAAAGATCCGCTCGTCAGCTAAGGGAGCAACTGCCACGCAGCTCTTCGCGGGGCAATTGAAGACTCTCGACGCGTCCGGTCAGGCAGCGCTGCTGAGTGCACTGGC
>CAIWEX010000419.1 GCA_903911795.1 uncultured Schlesneria sp. | reverse complement strand
TTCATCTGATCGAGGTCCGTTTCCCCCGTAAAGACCGTTGCCCCGCCTCGTTCAATCTTCAGGCGGATCTTCGTGGCCGGACGATCAACCGGACCTTCCGGAATCCACACGAATGGTCCCAGGCCACAGCACTGGTTGTAAACTTTGGCCTGAGGCAGGTAGAGCGGGTTTTCCCCTTCGATATCACGGGCGGACATGTCGTTTCCGACTGTAAATCCGACCAGTTTTCCAGCGGGGGAGACGACCAAGGCGAGTTCTGGTTCGGGGACGGACCATTGGCTGTCGGCGCGAACTCGCAAGGGTTGTCCCGGCCCGGAAACGCGGTTCGGGGTCCCCTTGAAGAAGATCTCCGGCCTTGGTGCGGTGTAGACCTTGTCGTAGTGCGAAGCACCTGCCTTTGATTCTTCCATCCGAGCCACCTGGCTCCGCTTGTACGTCACCCCGGCTGCCCAGACTTCCTGGCGGTCGATCGGAGCCAGGATGGTCACCAGCTTCGGATCAAGTGCCGGGGCTTTGGTATCGAGCAGGAATTTCGCCAGACCGATCGGGTCTGGCGAATGGAGCAAATCCATCAGCGTCCGCACGTTCTCGACCTGCAGCATGTCGAGGACTCGCAGCCGTCCATCCTCTTCGACGAGGGCCACGCGGATGGAATTGTCTGCCAGTTTCAGTTTTGCAAGCCGCATGATGGATCTCTGGATTTAAGGACGTGGAATGAACTTCAAATTAGCACGTCGGCGTCAAGTTTTCGACGTCTATTTGAGCAATTGCTTGATACGGGCGACCGCTTCTTCCACGTTGGCCCGACTGTTGAAGGCACTCAGGCGGAAGTAACCTTCGCCGCTTGCTCCAAACCCGCTTCCAGGTGTTCCAACGACGTTGGCCTTCGAAAGAAGATGATCGAAGAATTGCCAGCTCGTCATCCCGCCCGGTGTTTTCAGCCAGACGTAGGGAGCATTCGTGCCGCCGTAGACGGTTTGCCCGGCATCTCGCAGGCCCTGACAGAGAATCGCAGCGTTCTGCAGGTAGAAGTCAATGAGCGTCTGCACCTGTTGCTTACCGGCCGGACTGTAAACCGCTTCTGCCCCACGTTGCACGACGTAGCTGACACCATTGAATTTGGTGCAGTGACGTCGATTCCAGAGCCCATGCAATTCGACGGATTCGCCGGACGGAGTCTTGGCGGTCAGGCCCTTGGGGACAACCGTGAAGGCACAGCGAGTCCCAGTGAACCCTGCCGTCTTGCTGAAACTGCGGAATTCGATCGCCACATCGCGCGCCCCGTCGATCTCGTAGATCGAATGGGGGATTGATTTGTCGGTGATGTAGGCTTCGTACGCAGCATCGAAGAAGATGATCGTTCCGTTGGCCTTGGCGTAGTCCACGAATTTCTTCAATGTTTCACGCGTGGCAACTGTCCCCGTCGGATTGTTCGGATAGCACAGGTACAACAGATCGACTTTCCCCGACGGAAGATCTGGTGTGAAATTGTTTGCGGCGGTGACCGGCAGATAGACCAGCCCCGCATAACGTCCACTCTCGTCGGCAGCCCCAGTGCGACCCGCCATCACGTTCGTATCAACATAGACGGGGTAGACCGGATCGGTGACGGCAACGACATTTCCGGCTCCGAAAATATCCAGAATATTGCCAGTATCGCACTTGGAACCGTCCGATACAAAGATTTCATCAGCGGCGACATTCGCACCACGACTCTGGAAATCATTGACGGCAATCGCGTTCCGCAAGAAATCGAAGCCCTGTTCCGGACCGTACCCACGAAACGTTTCGCGATTTCCCATTTCATCGACAGCCTTATGCATCGCGTCGATGCAGGCGGTCGGCAGAGGTTCGGTCACATCGCCAATTCCCATGCGAATGATCTTCGCGGAAGGGTTTTCATTGGCAAACTTGGCGACTCGGCGACCAATCTCAGGGAACAGGTAGCCAGCTTTCAGTTTCAGGAAATTGTCATTGACGAGGGCCATCAGATTCTCCACAGTTCAAAGAAGCAAGACGATGTCCGTTGTAGAGGTGACTGTCGACGTTTGCAACCATCGCCAGCATCTCAAAATCTCCAAGTCGATCCCTGATGCTGAGGTCATTGCACAGACTGATTATGCCTCCTAAACCTCCCAAGCACACCTCTCCATTGCATTCGGCGGAATGCTCCTTCTCGAATTCGCTGTTTTTGATGTTCCGTAGTTCATGACCGGTATCCGCCGACAGCGGTCTCGTTTGGTTTACGTAGCCCGGGGATTGTGTTACCAAAACCTGTGGAGACGCCAGATTTTCGCCGTGATTTCCTGTCCGCGGGGTGGCTCAGCTTGCTTCAAGGTGGGTGCGCAGCACAAGAAACTTCAAGCCGTGCGCCAATGCACAAGTCACGCGAAATCTTGTCAAATGTCGGCTTGAGGTTTCTTGGACCTTCGGCCCCCGGCTGAAGCTGTATAGACTGGGGACATGGGTAACAGGTGTTCGGGGGACATGGGTGACACATTTCGGTCATGGTGGATCATTCTCGTCGTCCGTTGAGTTTGAGCTTTGGCTTGTGCATTCAATTCGGCCAATTGCGGACGTGATTGGTGAAATGTCGCTCGTGGTATTCAACTCGACG
>CAIWEX010000418.1 GCA_903911795.1 uncultured Schlesneria sp. | reverse complement strand
AGTGCCACGCGGGTCAATCCCCCCGGCAGAATGTAGATCTCTTCGCCATACAGGATGTAGGGACGTAAATCGACGTGACGGCCTTCGAGGTGGTCACCGACGATCGTGGGGACACGGGATAATGACAGGGTTGGTTGTGCGACATAATTGCGGGGGTTAGAAATGATCAAGTCACGGTATTTTTCGAGCTGATCCCGTGTGGCGCGGGGGCCGACCAGAATTCCATACCCACCCGATTCGTTGGCGGGCTTGATCACCAGTTCGGCCATATGTTCTAGCACATACTTCCGCTGGTCGTCGTCTGCACACAGATAAGTTGGCACATTCGGAAGCAGCATTTCCTCACCGAGATAATACTTGATCATCTGGGGAACGTAGGCATAAACCGCCTTGTCATCCGCGATACCCGTCCCCGGTGCATTCGCCAACGCGACGCGACCCGCACGATAAACCTCCATCAGGCCGGGAACCCCCAGACACGAATCCGGCCGAAATGTCAGTGGGTCCAGAAACTCGTCGTCGATGCGACGGTAAATGACATCGACTCGTTCAAGGCCCCGTGTGGTTCGCATGTGGACGAAGCCGTTGGTGACAACCAGATCAGGCCCCTGCACTAACTCGACACCCATCTGTTGAGCGAGAAAACAGTGCTCGAAGTAGGCCGAGTTATAAATTCCGGGGGTTAATACCACGACGGTTGGTTCATCAGTTGTGGGGGGGCGATATGCTGCAGCATCTTCAACAGTTGTTCGGGATAATCCTCGACCGGCATGACCGAGAGGCCGTTAAACAACTGCGGAAAGGTCCGCTTCATGACCTCGCGGTTTTCGAGTACGTAAGAAACACCGGAAGGGCATCGCAGGTTGTCTTCCAAGACGTAAACCGTGCCGTCAGCGTCACGGACGAGGTCGGTTCCGGTAATGTGGCACCAGATTCCCCCCGGGGGATTCAGGCCGATACATTGTTTGAGGAAGTTCTTGCTGGAATGGACCATATACTCGGGAAAAATTCCATCGCGCACGATGTTTTGGTCGTGATAAACATCGTCAATAAACAGATTTAACGCCCGAATTCGTTGCTTGAGACCGGCATCAATGAATCGCCATTCGCTGCTCTCGATGATGCGAGGGACCAAGTCGAACGGCCAGATTTTTTCGGTCCCGGCTTCATGACCATAGACATTGAACGTGATTCCCATGTTCAGCAGCGCTTGGTCCGCCACACGCTGGCGTTGGGTGAGTTCACCCTCACTTAAGCCTTTGAGTCGGGAAGCAAGCAGTTCTGCTCGTGGACGGGGTTGCCCCCCCTCGAGAAACATCTCGTCGTAAAATCCGACGGTTTCGTAATCACGAAAAGTGGCATCAATCTGGGATGGTGTCAGAGCCGAATCGGGTACTGCAAGCATTTCGTATCCTTAATTCCGTGTCACCCCGAATTGTCGACGTTTTCCCTAGCTTTCGTTGAACTTGAAATGAATGGCTTAAAGTTCAGGCTTCAACGCTCAGAGAATCGGCAGGAATCACCGTTTTGGCGGGGTTTAATTCCTGGATAAGATTAAGAGGCAAGTGTCATGCCGCAATCTTTCCGAAAAGCTTGCTGGAATGCGAAAGAGCTGGGCATGGGGGCGGGATTATGGTGATTTGGGTGGCGTTTATGGAATTTCCTTAGAACACAGACGCGTGGCTTACTTTTTCATCAAATCGATCCCCATATCCAGGAATAGCATCTGCATATCTTCCCAGACATCCTTTTTGGCGGCCGGGTTTCGCAGCAGGTATGAAGGGTGATAGGTGCAAAAGACTTTGGCTCGTCCGTAAGTGAAGAACTTTCGCCGGAGTTTTCCGATGTTTTCCGTCGTGCCGAGCAGATTTTGTGCGGCACAAGTCCCCCAGCAGACAATGTATTCCGGGTTGACGTGGGCGAGTTGCCCGTCGAGATATTCCCGGCAATTTCCCGCTTCTTCCGTCGCTGGCTGCCGGTTTCCGGGTGGCCGACAGCGAATCACGTTGCAGATATAGATCTCTTCTCGCTGAATTCGGCAGGCCTTGATGATGTCGTTGAGGAGTTTCCCTGACTTGCCAACGAACGGCTCACCCTGTGCATCCTCATCAGCCCCAGGAGCCTCGCCCAGAAACAGGATTTTCGCCTGAGCATTCCCTACGCCGAACACCGTTTTCGTTCGCGTCGCCACCAGTTCCTGGCAGCGGGTACAATTTTTGACTCGTTCCGCCAACGCGGCCAGTCCGGCAACGCGGTCGACGAGGGGCAGATCGAGTGGTTGAAAGGGTGGCCGAGGGGCCATGATCGGGGGTGTGACCGCTGTTTGCGCGACCACGGCGGATTCGGTCACCGCAGCGGCAGCGCGGTCAGAAACCGGTGTGGCGTGAGCCGAAAGCATTGCGGGTGGGGAATGCGACGCGGAGTGGTCGGGATTTCGTGGCGCTGCTGTTCGTGGCGCTGCTGATTGCGTGGTTTGCGTGTGTTCGGGACGGGTGGTCGGTTTCGGAGTGGGGAAAATCGGTTCAATCCGTTTCCAATGCGTAACTCCCGCCCTGCGAAGCCCTTCCAGTTGCTGGATCAGCGCCCGTCGGGTCTGATCCTCGCCGAAATCTACTTCATCGGTTGTCATTGAAATCTCTCCGTGATCCAGCATACCTTGGCGACGCGCACCGCCCAGATCTCAGAGGCGGATCTTCAGCCCGTGGCAATCATCGCCGTTTTGCTCGCACCATCAGTGTGACACTTACCGCATCATGACGCTACTGACTCGGTCCCCCGCTCCCGGTCCCCCGCTCCCGGTATCCCGTGTCCGACGGGACCGACGCTGCGGTCAAGTCGAAGTTGGCGAAGCCGTTGGGTGCCGGTCAATCAACTGCTCGATCACCGACATCCAAGCGGCACTTTGCTGCGGCTTGGCGATATCAAGGTGGTCCAGATGTTCGGCGACAGTATGGATCTGTAGTGGGGATGTGGTCATCCGGCTCAGTTCCTCGACCGTTGCCTCATCATAATCACTTGTTTTAATCAAGTGAATTTCCTCGTCAAGGGGTTCAGTCATTTGAAAAACACGAATATGCTGCATCAAGAAGGGTGACATGTACCTCCAGCGATCATCCGCAGAAATCGAGCTTTTGTCGAATTCGAGTTTGTTGATTTTTCTTCGGTGGAGTTTGTGCTGGATCGACTTATACGCGCCTCGCACGAGAGTACGAAGATGGTTCAGTCGGCCGGGATTTCGTAATTCATTGAGTTTTTGCGATAATTGTTCGACTTTCGACTTGCGACAATTGGATGGCATCGAGGGTTCCAGCAGGACCAGTTCCACAGACCGATGGGCCAACTTTCTGATCTGGTTGGCAATTTCGATGGCAAGCAGGCCGCCATACGAATGTCCGCAGAGCAGGATCGTCCCCGTCGGGATGGCGATGAGCAATTCTTGAACCTGGGCTGCGGCCTGGGTGGGGATATCCAGAAATTGCGGTGGCCAGACATGCAGGCCATCCAGCTTCAGCCACCAGACAGGAATATTCGCAGACAGCGTTTCGAGCGGAACTCGCAGTTTGGCACCCACAATCACGAGATTGACCGGGTGTTGTCCAGGGCGAATCGATTCCAGGTAGGTCCCAAAACTCGCATTGTCGTCCGCCTGTAAAGGGTCGCTGAGTAACCGAGCCAGTTCCGCCACCGTTGCGTATCGAAAGAGGTCCGCAACCTTGATGGTTTTACCAGAGGACCGTTTAATCGCGTCTACGACTCGAATGGCAAGGAGCGAATGTCCACCGAGTTCGAAGAAGTTGTCGTCGATACTGACCCGTTCGAGCTTCAAGATGTTGCACCAAGTGCTGGCAATCAGGTGTTCCAGTGGGGTTCGCGGCGGTACGTAGGGGATTTCCAGGTCTCGCTGATCCCATGTTACTGCTGGTAATGCTGTTTTATCGAGTTTTCCACTGGGGTTGAGTGGCAAGCAGGGCAATTCGACGAATGCTGCGGGGATCATATAGTGGGGTAAGATCCTCGCGCGATACGGTTTTAAGTCTGTCAAATCGATCTGATCGCGAGGATGTCTGACCAGATATGCGACAATCCCCTTTCCCCCATGGCCATCGTCTCTTGCTAAGACGACCGCCTGAGCGACGGCGGGATGATTCAGCAGATTCGCTTCAATTTCTCCAAGTTCGATGCGCAATCCACGGATTTTGACTTGATGATCTGTACGTTCTAGAAAATGGAATTTGCCGTCCGCAGCGCATCGAACCAGATCTCCGGTGCGGTACATGCGACGACCTGGTTCTGCGGCAAACGGATCTTTCACGAACCGTTCTGCGGTCAAATCCGGTCGATTTAAATATCCCCGTGCCAGGCTGGTTCCCGTAATATACAGTTCGCCAATCGCTCCATTCAGGCTTGGTT
>CAIWEX010000417.1 GCA_903911795.1 uncultured Schlesneria sp. | reverse complement strand
CCCGAAGGACGCACCCGCCAGCCAGACCGAGATTCAATTCGATGGTCGCGATGCCACGCTGATCGAACTGACTGGCACGTATTCCGACATGTTTGGCGGAGGGGCACCCAACAAGAATTCCAAATTGCTCGGAGTTGCCGCCGCATTGGGTGAAGCGGACTTCTTTGTGAAGATGACCGGACCAGCAGAAACTGTCACAGCCCGACGTGACGAATTCCTGAAGTTCGTCGCATCAGCGCGCCGCGAGAAAAAATAGCCACGTTGCCAGATCTCCGCGAACACATCGTCATCGCGGAGCAGTTTGTGGTCCCGCCGAGAGTTCTTGATTTTCGGCGGGATCGGCCTGGTCGTTTCCAGGTTGAACGGGTTGAGCATCACGTCTTTTCAATGGTCTGAGAAACCTTGCGAGCCCGGGGCGACTTCTGCAGAATCCAGTCACGATTCTATAGAATCTACTTGCCCAAATTCGGCGACCGTGGTATGGTCGCGGGCGTTGCTGTTTCGATGGGCGTCTCGGATCGAAAAATGCCACGACCTGCGAAAGCTTTGGAATGTGACCACGGCCAACGTCGACGGACGATCGTCGAGTCGTTGTTAGCCGATGTTTTTCACGGCCGAATCCTCGCGGGACAGCATCTGGTCACTCAGGAACTGGCAGACCGCTTCGGTGTCAGCCATACACCAATCCGGGAAGCATTGATCAGCCTGGCAGGAATCGGTGTGATCGATCTGCAACCGAACCGCGGGGCAATCGTCCGACGAGTTTCCGCTCGTGAAGTGCGTGAAATCTGCCAGGTCCGCAAGGCTCTGGAATGTGAAGCGACACGCAGCGCCTGTGGTCGAATTGATCGCGTGGATTTGCAGTCGCTGGCAGCCGATCTGAAGCGGTTGACGTCACCGACCTCGCGCACTGGGACGCGGTTTATCGCGAAGGCGCGTGAAGTTGACAGTCGTCTGCACGATCTGATTGCGGCCTCCTGTGGCAACGCGTTTCTCGCCAATGAATTGAATCGGCTCAAGATCCTGTTTCGGACGTTTCGCGATGTGTCGTGGGAACATGACAACCAGCGACAGGATTACCATCGACTGACAGAAGAAGCTCACGAACATCTGGCAATTGTCGAGGCACTGCTTGCCGAAAATCGGATGGAATCTTCGCGCGCCATGTCGCGACACATTCGGTCCGGAATCCGGCACTGGAGCAAGGCTCTTCCGACATCGACCAACGGGTCAGCCGTCCAGAAATCATCGAGTCCCCAGGTAGTGAATAGATAGCGAAAGAGGGAAGCACACCATGAATCGACTCACAAGACTTCGCTGTGAATGGATTGCGTTCACGTTGGCGATGCTTTGTTACTGTGGTCAACTGCCGGCTCAGGATGGTTCTATTGTCTATAATCGGGACATCCGGCCGATCCTGGCAGACAACTGTTTCGCCTGTCATGGTCCCGACAGTGCTTCACGCAAAGGGGATTTGCGACTGGATCGTCCCGATGCGGCAGCCTCCGTGAAGGCGATTATTGCCGGGAAGCCAGGCGAAAGCGGTGTGATTCACCGGATCATGTCGAAGGATCCTGAAGAAGTGATGCCGCCGCCTGCCACCAAAAAGGCGCTGACCGCGCGTCAGAAAGAATTGCTGCACAAATGGATCGCGACGGGTGCAGAATACCAGCCACACTGGTCTTTCATCCCGCCGGTACGGCCTGCAGTCCCGAAGGTGAAGAATGCCCAATGGGTACGCAATCCGATTGATGCGTTTGTTCTCGCAAAGCTGGAAGCCGCAGGATTGTCGCCTGCTCCTGAAGCGGATCGCTGGACACTGGCGCGACGACTGAGTCTTGATTTGACCGGGCTGCCTCCGGCCCCGGAACTGGTCGAAGCCTTCGTCAACGACAAGTCACCGAATGCTTATGAAGCATTGGTCGACAAATTGATGGAATCCAAGCATTGGGGCGAACACCGCGGAAGGTATTGGCTCGATGCTGCTCGCTATGCCGATACACACGGAATCCATTTCGACAACTTTCGCGAAATGTGGACTTACCGCGAAAGCGTGATTGCTGCTTTCAATCGCAACGTCCCATTTGATCAGTTTACTGTCGAACAACTGGCAGGTGACCTGCTGCCGAACCGGACCCTGGATCAGCAGATTCAATCTGGCTTCAACCGCTGCAACATCACGACCAGCGAAGGGGGAACGATTGCCGAAGAGTATTACGTGCTCTATGCCCGCGACCGTACCGAAACTCTGGGACAAGTCTGGCTCGGCATGACTGCTGGCTGTGCGGTCTGTCACGATCATAAGTTCGATCCGATATCCATGCGAGACTTCTACTCACTGGCGGCGTTCTTCAATAACACGACACAGAATGCCATGGATGGAAACGCCAAGGACACACCTCCCATCGTTGCTGTGCCTCTCGCCGCAGATCAACCGCGTTGGGATGCATTAGGTGGTGAAATCGCCGCTGCTCGTCAACTGGTGGAAGGTCGTAAGCAGGAAGCACGCAAGACATTTGATGAGTGGCTGGCAAAGGCGACTCCTGAATCACTGGCAGCCACCATTCCGACCGCAGAAATGTTGCTGCACGCTCCCTTGAACGAAGGGACCGGAAAATCTACCAAGGTGGTTGTGAATGGCGAGTCTCGGGATATTGCACTGACCGACACAGCACAGTGGGCCGATGGTGTCTCATCCAAAGCCTTGCAGGTTCAGGGATCGGCACTCGACATTCCGGAAGCGGGAGACTTTGAAAAAGAGCAAGCGTTCAGTTGCGCGGCTTGGATCAAGGTTCAGCCGAACGATTCGAATGGTGCCATCGTGGCCCGCATGGATAAACCTTCGGAATATCAGGGCTGGGATCTGTGGGTTCAAGGACGACGCGTCGGCATGCACCTGATCAGCAAGTGGCCGGACGATGCTCTGAAAGCCGTGACTCAAACCCAGATCAAAGGGAACGAGTGGACCCATGTGGCCCTGACGTATGACGGCTCTGGTAAGGCTGCAGGAGTAAAAGTCTACTTCAATGGCCAGCTCCAGAAGATGAACACCGAAAGCGACAAGTTGAAGGGTTCCACCAGGACGAAGGTTCCATTCCGTGTCGGACAGCGATCGGCAGGCGAGCCTTTGAGCGGTGCGGGAATCCAGGATCTGCGACTCTATAGTCGTGCTCTCTCGCAGGGTGATGTCGAATCGATGGCCAAGGTGACTCGATTCACAGGCATTCTGGCGAAGTCGGTTGACCAGCGGACTGACGCCGAAAAGAACGAAGTCTACCCCTGGTGGCTGGCAACCAATGACGCTCCCTTCAAGGATTATTCTGCGAAACTAGCGGCTCTGGAAGGCGAACAGGCCGCAATTAAGGGACGAGGAACCATCGCACATGTGATGCAAGAGAAATCTGAAGAGGCGATGGCGTACATCCTGTTCCGAGGCGAATACGACAAACGCCGGGACCCTGTCAAACCATCGACACCAGCGGCGCTGTCGGCGTTCCCGGCCGATGCCCCCAAGAACAGACTGGGGCTGGCCAAATGGTTGCTGGAACCGAATCATCCACTGACAACGCGCGTCACCGTCAACCGATTCTGGCAGGAGTTGTTTGGGACGGGCATCGTCCGTACCTCGGGCGATTTTGGCATCGCGGGAGAACTGCCATCCGACCAGGAATTGCTCGATTGGATGGCCATCGAATTCCGCGAAGCGGGCTGGGACATCAAGAAGTTCTACAAGTTGCTGGTGACCTCGGCGACCTATCGCCAGGCAGCAGTAACCACTCGCGAGAAACTGGAGAAGGACCCGCAGAACCGGTTGCTGTCGCGTGGACCGCGATTCCGCATGGATGGAGAAATGATCCGTGACTATGCACTGGCAGCGAGTGGCTTACTGGTGCCGAAGCTCGGTGGACCGAGTGTCAAGCCGTACCAGCCTGAAGGGGTCTGGGAAGCCGTCGCGATGATTGGTAGCAATACTCGCGATTATCGTCGTGACACGGGAGAAAACCTGTATCGACGCAGTCTCTACACCTTCATCAAGCGATCAGCTCCCCCTGCATCGATGGAGATCTTCAACGCCCCGGCACGTGAGACATGCACTGTTCGTCGGGAACGAACCGATACGCCGCTGCAGGCACTGGTCACGTTGAATGATGTCCAGTTCGTCGAAGCGGCTCGACACCTCGCCCAGGGAATTCTCAAAAGTCCTGCTGCGGATGACACAGCACGATTGAAGATGCTCGCGGTGCGACTGCTGTCGCGACCGTTCCGTCCGGAAGAACTACCGATCGTGCAGGGATCGCTGAAAGAATTGACTGACTATTACAAGTCGCACATTGATGACGCGAAAAAGCTGATTGCCGAAGGAGAATCGAAGGCCGATCCGGCTGTTGATCCCGCATTGCTGGCAGCCTGGACGATGCTGACCAACGAGCTCATGAATCTGGACGAAGTCCTGAACAAGTAAACCGATCGAAATTCGACGCCGGTAATGAAGTTCGGCGCGGGTCTCCCGACCCCGCCGAAACGCCCGACCGAAGGTCTCCTAGAGTACAGAGAAAGATCCATCATGAATCCGATTCAGGAATACATTCAGAACCTGACCCGACGGCACTTTTTCGCGCGAGGCTCTAACCTGCTGGGGGGAGCGGCCCTTGCTTCACTCATGGGAAACAATGGTGTCAGCGGTGCTGAAGGCGCGGCTCATGCACCCATGGTTCATCACGCTCCGAAAGCAAAGCACGTCATCTATCTGCACATGGTGGGCGGTCCGCCACAGATGGATCTATACGATTACAAGCCGGTGATGAATGACTGGTACGACAAAGACCTGCCGGAATCGGTTCGCAACGGACAGCGGTTAACGACGATGACGTCCGGCCAGGCACGGTTCCCGATCGCGCCGTCCAAATTCCAGTTTGAGCAGGCTGGGAAGTGTGGCATGTGGGTGACTGAGTTGCTGCCGTGGACCAAGAAAGTGGTCGACGACATGTGCTTCATTCGCAGCATGCATACGGAAGCGATCAACCACGAACCCGCCATCAGTATGATGCAGACCGGGAACCAGATTACAGGTCGTCCATGCCTGGGAGCCTGGACCTCCTATGGCCTTGGCTCATTGAACAATGATCTGCCGACGTTCGTCGTGATGGTGGCTCGTCCGACCAATACCGAACAGGTCCAGGCGATTTCCGCTCGCCTCTGGCAAGCGGGGTATCTGCCGGGCGAGCATGCTGCCGTTTCGTTCCGCAGTGCGGGGGACCCGATCCTGTACATCAATAATCCCTCAGGTGTTCCGGGCGAGATTCGCCGCAAGACACTGGATGGGTTGAAGCAGCTCAACGAATTGACGTATGGCCAATTGGGCGATCCCGAGACTCGCACGCGCATCGAGCAATACGAACTGGCGTACCGCATGCAGTCGAGTGTCCCTGAGCTGACGGATCTCAGCAAAGAGACCGAAGCAACGATGGCGATGTACGGCGATGAAGTGAAGAAGCCCGGGACATTTGCCAACAGCGTACTGATGGCACGACGTCTGGTGGAACGCGGCGTTCGTTTCGTTCAGTTGTACATTAACAACTGGGACACTCACGCAAACGTTGCCGGACGACTCCCCAGCCAGTGTCGTGACATCGATCAACCCTGCCACGCTTTGATCCAGGACCTGAAGCAGCGCGGTCTGTTCGATGAGACTTTGATTATCTGGGGCGGCGAGTTTGGTCGAACGATCTATTCTCAAGGGGGACTGTCCAAGCAGAACTATGGACGAGATCATCATCCACGCTGCTTCACGATGTGGATGGCAGGAGGCGGGACCAAGGGGGGAACAATCTACGGCGAAACAGATGATTTCAGCTACAACATCGTCAAGGACCCTGTTCACATCCACGACTTCCACGCCACGGTT
>CAIWEX010000416.1 GCA_903911795.1 uncultured Schlesneria sp. | reverse complement strand
TGGCGTATCTCTGCCGGAACAGTATCTCCGTAGTTCAGAAGACAATTCGAGAAGACCTGCAACTGACTGAGGCCCAACTGGGGTTCATTCTCGGGCCGGCGTTCTTCTGGACATATGCCCTGGCACAGATCCCGTCTTCCCGTTTCGGCGAACGACTAGGAGCACGACTCAGCCTTCCGCTGTTCGCCTGTGCCTGGTCCATCGCGATTGCAGTCTTCGGATATACGAGCTGGTTCCCATTGCTGCTGGAAATCTGGATGGTGACAGGACTGGCGCAGGCGGGAGCATTTCCGGTTGCCGCTCGGACAATTTCGGTCTGGTTTCCCAAGTCAGAACGAGCCTCAGCCAGTGGCGTGCTGACAGCATCGATGTCACTGGGGGCCGCGATCAGTGCCGGAGTGACGGGGATACTGGTTCTGACCTTTCGCTGGCAGACCGTATTTCTGATGTATGCGATTCCGGGGTTGATCTGGGCAGGCCTCTTCTGGTCCTGGTTTCGAAATCGGCCGGAATATCAACCGGGAGTCAATTCTGCAGAACTGGAGCAAATCAACGAAGGGAACGATCATGCGACGTCACCACAGATCGCCGACGCCACACCCTGGCAGTCACTGCTGACCAGTTGGCCGATGGGGATGATCTGTGGCCAGCAGTTTTGTCGTGCTGCGGCGCAGGCCTTTTTTATCAGTTGGTTTCCAACGTTTCTGCAAGAGTCTCGGCACATCACGGTCGTGAAGTCAGGGTTTCTGTCAGTCCTGCCGCACTTATCGATTGCGGCCGCCTGTCTGACTGGCGGGGCTCTGGCAGATTTCATTTCTCGTAAGACGGGCGGATCGGGCTGGTCTCGGAAAGGCCTGGCCGTTATCAGCCTGATGCTTTCCACGACCTTGATCGGAGCCGCTTATTTTGTGCAGGATGCGACCAGTGCCGTGGTCGTCATCAGTATCGGAGTCTATTGTGCCGCACTGGCAGGTCCCGGAGCCTATGCGGTCACCATGGATATGGGAGGACGGCATGTCGGATCGGTTTTTGCGACAATGAACATGATCGGCAACTTCGGAGCGGGGATGCTTCCCTGGTTGATTCCGGCACTGAGATCGCAGATTCAATCGAGTCCATCTCTGCTGGCAGTCTGTGCTAATGACTCCTGGAATGCCGTCATGGCATTGATCGCGGTTCTGCATTTTCTGGCAGCCGTCTGCTGGCTGCTGCTGCCGCTCCGTGGGACAGTCTTCGATTACTCGTTAATTCCACCGAAGTAGCATCAACGCGCGCAGTGTATGCGCCGTTTCTATTTTGGCTGCGCGAAACAATAGAGCATTTCACGTCGGCCTTCGGGGCCAGTGATTCCAACCCGCAGAAAAATCTGCCCGCCACAGATCGCAGGGCTGGGAAACGAATCGGTTCCGATCTGGTTCTGTGCAACCAGCTCAAATTTATCCGGAGTCGGCTTGAAGACATACATCGTGCCGAGTTCATTCGCCCAGTAAATGTTACCCCCGGCAAGAACGGGTGACGCACTGACGGGGCCGGTCAAGCGGTGCTTCCACATTTCCTGCCCGTCGGTACCTCGCCAGCAGAACATGATGCCTCCGTCGGTCAGGCCATACAGATAACCGTTATGAGCCAGCATCGATTGTTCGTAACATTTCTGGTTGTTACGCCACAGCACTTTGCCGCTGCCATCCGCCTTGACCGCCAACGTTTCCGGCTTAGGAAAACCTCCGCTGGCGAACACGATGTCACCATCCCAGACCATTGTTCCACACGTCGCCAGTGATGTTCCCGGCGTCGCCCACAGCGTCTTGCCATCCTCGGGATTGTACGAGACAACCCGGTCCGTTCCGCTGATGAACATCTGGTCTTTACCGGCAACATGAGCAACAACCGGCGACGAGAATGAAATGATTGGAAGTCGCGGAGTTTTCCAGACACGATCACCTGACTTCCGCTGAAGTGCCGTGATAAAGCTGTTGCCGTCGTACTCGGCCGAAATAATCACATTCTCGCCGTACAACAGCGGTGATGGTCCATATCCATATTCGAACATTTTCGGACGGAAGTGACAGACCGCCTGCTTCCATTCGATTTCACCATCGAGATTCAAGGCGATCGCTTCAATTTTGTCATGATGATAAAACGTTGCAATCAGGCGTTCACCGTCTGAAGCGATCGTCGGGCTCGCTTCAGTATTGTTCTTGTGATTGCGGATGGGAAATCCCCCCTTGCTGACCTCTTTCAACCAGAGTTGCTTTCCGTTGGATCTGTCAAATGCGACGACGTAATGAATCTTTTTGATCTCGTCTGCGGTCGCCAGAAAGACGCGCTGACCCACCACAATCGGCGAGCAGTGGCCTCGCCCTGGAACAGGGACCTTCCAGGCGAGATTGTCGTTGTCACTCAGTTTGACCGGGACTGGGGTTTCTGTCGCAATCCCATTGCGGCTGGGACCTCGCCACCACGGCCAGTCGGTTTCGATCGACAACTTCGGAAAGTCAGCGATCCCACGGTCCTGAGCGACAAGCTCTCCACAGACCAGGGGAAGAACCAAGGTAACAAATGCAATGACCCATTGAGTTCGTTTGGTTGACACGTGATCGTTCCCAACGAAAAGAGGAAAAGAGATTGAGCATCAGCTTATGTCATTGGAATAAAGCGAGACAGGATCAGTGCCGGAATGATCAGCGATGCAGTCAGCAAGGCGTGCCCGGTTCCGTATGTTCCTTGCTCGGCCATTTTCCAGAACACGACCGTCGCAACAAGCATCACATACGATAACAGCAGCAACTTGACAGTCACTTGAACGTTGGCTGCTGAAGGTGTCACGATGGCGGTGACCGCCCGTCGGTTCAATGTGAATGCGATGACCGCCAGCATCGCCAATGCAACGGGGCCATTGAGTCGTGGTGGCCAGCTCCAGACCGGCCAAGACACAAACAAGACCGCCAGACCGGCAATTCCAGCGTTGAACAGGACTTGGGCTAACCCCAGTTGCCAGCGGCTGCTCGTTTTCGCTTCCGTCCGGGCAAACACCGTCACCCCGACGATGTACAACCCCAGCGCCGCTGCGACCCAGAGTTGCGGTCGGACCAGCAAACCAGGTGGAACCCATTTGGTCTGATCACTCGCTCCGAGAAGTACGTTGAGAAACCGGCAACTCCCCATCGCAACTGGCCCCAGGGGTGTCCGTTTCAGCACGCTGTCGTAGGCCAGAATCGCCA
>CAIWEX010000415.1 GCA_903911795.1 uncultured Schlesneria sp. | reverse complement strand
CCTTGAGAGCCCCGGGAGTGATACTGGTAATGTTGTCGATAAACTGCGACGTCTTGAGTTCCGTCAACTTCATCGACATGTCTCGGCTGACGCTGATCACGTGGT
Source organism: uncultured Schlesneria sp. (assembly GCA_903911795.1). Taxonomy (GTDB): domain Bacteria; phylum Planctomycetota; class Planctomycetia; order Planctomycetales; family Planctomycetaceae; genus Schlesneria. The sequence continues at coordinate 6,877 of CAIWEX010000415.1, read as the reverse complement.
CATTCTTCAGCGAAAACGTCGTGCCGTAGACCAGATCGGAGTGTGCATCCATCGCCATCACTTGCTTGCCGTCAGCCACCTGGATCGCGCGGACTCGATTATCAAACGTCCCGAACGAAAGCAAAGTTCCATCGTCGTTAAAGCAGGCCCCATAAAGCGTGTCGATCCCAATGGTGTCGGAACGGATCAACTCTTTCTTGGCGACATCCCAGATCTGGATTTCACCAAACAGCGATGGTGCTCCGCCCGCAACCGCGAGTTTTGTCCCATCGGGCGAAAACTTGATCGAGTTGATTTTCGGGGAGCGTCCGACGAGTCGCCCTACCAGTTCGCTTCCGTCGGCCTTATGCAGCAAGACTTCGTGATATCCTGAAACAGCAAGCAGCGAATTATCCTTCGAAAAGGCGAGCGACGTAATCACCGGAGCCTGAGCATAGACCGGAGGCTTGGTTGTCGACACATCGTCGCGAGCTGCTGCCGGAGTATCGTCTGTCGCCCCTTGCGCAATCCAGTTCCGAATTGTTTCGACTTGTTTCTTCGAGAGTGGTTCGGCGTTCAATGGCATTTCGGGCTTTTCGCCGGAAATGTATTCGACGATTCGACTTTCGTCGGGCTTCCCGGCCACAAAGCTCGGCCCAGCCTCGCCCCCCTTCTGAAAGGTTTCGAAGTTGATCAACTGCAGCTTGCCCCCCTGCTTGGCAGGCTGGTGGCAACCCGAGCAATGGCGCTGCAGGATCGGGCGAACATGGCGGTAATAGCTCACCTTGTCCGCAGGCTTGGCGTCCTGCGCCCCTGCGGATGCAACGAGAGTGGTAAGAAAGACGATGCAAAGGCTCAAATTCAATTTCGTCATGCGGAATCCAATGAGGAAGGCGGCATGGTGGAATATCAGGCAAGTCTGGTTTGATTCGGGCAAACTCCGAATACCAAATTCGTCGTCCGCCCGGCACGAGCCAGCACATCAAAGATAACTTGTGAGTCCCCGCTGAGTAAAGGGGTCAGCAGAAGTAATCCGGCAGTTAACCAGATTCCGGTGTCGCCAGATTACCGTTGTCAACGGGGGGGCGGCCGCGAAGACTAGCTCAATGAAATTCTCTCGCTTCCCTGTTTCGATCGCGATAGAACATCCAAAGCGTCAAATCCTCGCGACTCAATTGCTTTGATCCGATGACAAATCAATCCGACGACGAAATTCTGACAGCGAACCAATCTGGGAAAATTCCAGATCTGCCGACTCCGTCTCAGACTTACGGAACAGGTAGCGCGGACGATGGCTGGACCATACGGCCAAATCCGCATGGCGTTCACTATCAGAAACGAGAATCGTCTACGGATGTGCGACAGATCGAGCGAGCACTGACCGAATTCTGGCGAAAACTCGCGACGGAAGTTAGCACCTCATGCGCAGTCAGTTCGTGGAATGTGCTGGCAGTCGAAGCAACGATTGACTTTGGAAAAATCAGCGGCACAGCGAATACATTCGTTGATCGAACGACGAAAAGAGTCGACACAGGAAACATTTCTTATTCCATTAATGTCACACTCACCATTCCTCATTGGGAAACGATGTGGTACGGACTCGGTGTCCCGGGAGAAAATGCCACTGATTGGGAGCGGGCCGCGACACAAATGGAATCGATGGTCTACGACCAGATCCAGAATGCCGCGTGGCAAGAACCGGCACTCACCGCTTTGATCGAATTAAGGAAGCGAGCCACGTTTGAAATCTGGGTGCAACCACACGACTCACCGACGAGTGGTCGATTCATTGAAATTCCCGGCTCATTCCGCCACGCGTAGCCATTGCTGGTCGAGTCGCTTGTCCGAAACAGCAACAGCGGTTCCCAATTCCTGGGCGAACAGCGATATGCGAAACTCTTCCGTCATCCATCGGTACAACTCCAGCTCGGGATCGTATAGATGTCGTTCGCGATGCTGTTTCAGCCGATCAATACCGCGTTGCCAGCGCAGGACAACTGCCGGCAAGTGCTGTTGATCGCGCTGACCGGAGCCTGCAGTCAACTTTTGTAGTCGCATGACGATCCCGCGGGCTTAGCGTGGAAACTGCTGCAGCCATGGCCAGGGCGTTTTGACCAGAAATCCCGGACCGAACAATTGCCCCAGTTGTGCATGGACATCTTGACGCGTCGCCGCCCATTGGGTCGCAGCCGTTTTTTCCCACGTCTTGCGGATCTCCATGAATGTCTGAAACAGCGGGGTGATCACATGAGCAACTTCGGCCGAGGCTTCCGCCAGTTTCAACCGGCCTGCGCGCAGACATTCTCGAAATTGTGGTTCACTCCGCGGTAGGGTCTGCCCCGTAAGAAACGCCCGATCCACAATCAATTCGGTCAGATGCTGCCGAAACGGGAGCGGTTGCGGAAAGGTCTTGGCCTGCAGTACCCAATTGTTGAGATGAGGCAGGTGATCCAGTTGCTGCTTCAGTTCGCGCGGGATCGTCAAGCAGATCAGTCGCCGAATTCCATAACGAAGTTCGTGATTGGCTCGCGACGGAGCATCGACCAGCCTCAGTGACACCGATTCTTCCTGGTCAATCAGCGTCGGATACCCCTTGAGGATGACACCACCGCGACGCACATCAATTTCGGCAGGAAGCGTCGCCACGTCCCATGTCACAATGCCATCGCGATACCAGCGAGGGTCATCGAACGACGAAAAACTGCTCGCGGCGACACCACCAAACTCCTGTCTCAAAGCTACGAGATCGCGGCCGGCACCCAGCGTTTCTCCCGATGAGTCGGTAATGCGAATCTGCATTCGCAGATGATATGGCAGCCGATCCTCCTGAAAATCAGACTTGGGAACGATGACGCCGGTTACCTTCTCGATTCCGGCAGCTACAGCATCGGCGAATGAGCCATTACCAAACTTCAGGACTTCGGCGACACGACTGGCGGTTTCTGGTATCGGTACCAGCGTGCGGCGTGCTTCTTTGGGAAGCGTTCGAATCAGAGCTTCGATCTTGTCTTCAATCAAACCCGGGACCAGCCAGCCGAGACGCTGCGGATCGAGTTGATTCAATCCTTCTTGCGGAACAGTGACGGTCACTCCGTCGTCGTCGGCCCCCGGGTCCAGTCGATACGTGAGGGGCAGAGAAAGTCCCTGCATCTGAACGGAATCGGGGAACTCGGTCTTGGTCGCACGTGCCGCTTCTTCTTCGACCAGGTCCGACTCCGACATCAGCAGCCGCTGGCGATCACTCACGGTAGCCGTCCGCAACCACTGCACCAGACGTTGCCCGTCCATGATTTCAGCTGGCAGGCGAGTGTCATAAAAATCGAACTGAACCTGCTCGCTTTTCAAAATACTGCCACGGCGTGAACGGGTTTGCAGTTCTTCCAGTTGATGAATCAGGGCTCGGTTGCGTGAAAGAAAATCGGGCATCGCAATCCGCACGGCGCGGTCATCTTCAGGAACTCCCCACTCGCCATAGACCAGTCCATGCTGCAGGAACAACTCGCGAGTTTTGACGGGGTCGATTTTGCCGTATCCGATCCGTCGACGTGGGACGATCACCAGCCCGAAGAGTGACACCTTTTCAAAAGCCATCACGCCGAGGTTTTCGGCATCCCAGTGCGGTTCACTGAACGAACGCGTGAGCAGATGGTCTGCGAGCGGTTCGATCCAGTTAGGATCAATTCGAGCGACCGTCCTCAAGAACCGACGCGTGGTTTCGACCAGTTCAGACGCCACAATCCACTTGGGCTTCTTCCCGGATAGCCCTGACCCCGGCCACAGGTACGCCTTTTGGCCGCCAGCGGTCTGGTATTCACCCGTTTCCGTTCGAACCGCGATACTGGAGAGAAATCCGGTCAACAGAGCCCGATGAATGGCAGCGAAGTCGCCCCGGCGCACCCATGGGCCAATCGGCTCAGCGGCTGGTCCCGACGATTGAGACCGATTTGTCGGACCTGCGGATGTCTGCATCGGTTTCGCAGTCGCGGCCTTCGGACCATCTTTCGGGGCCGGTTTCGAATTCGCGTTGGCAGCCTGGTTGGCACGGATACGAGCTTCATCTCCCAGGCTTTCGGTCACGATCGTGACGAGTTCGGCGTGAACATCGATCCATTCACGCATTCTCGTCCACGAAATGAAATTCTGCAGACAGGCTTTGCGAAGCTGGCCGTGAGAGAGTTCCCCTTTTAGTTTGTGATAGAAGTCCCACAATTTCAGGAAACTGAGAAAGTCTGATTCCTCGTCAACGAATCGCTTGTGAGCTTCGTCAGCCTGCTGCTGTTTTTCCAACGGCCGTTCACGTGGGTCCTGAATCTCCAGGGCCGAGGCGATAATCAGAACTTCGGCCAGACAATGCTCCTCTATCGCAGCCCAGACAATGCGAGCGATCCGTGGGTCCACGGGAAGGCGCGACAGCTTTTTCCCCAACGGGGTCAGATCGTGAAGCTCTGTGACCGCTCCCAACTCGAACAGAGTTTTATAGCCGTCACGGATTGATTCCGGACGAGGTGCTTCGAGGAACGGAAAATCTTCGATCGGACCCAGCCCCAGGGTCTTTGTCTGCAGGATCACATCCGCCAGATTCGATCGCAGGATTTCTGGCGCTGTAAATCGCTCCCGGTTTTCGTAGTCATCTTGGGCGTAAAGTCGAATGCAGATCCCCGGCCCCAGTCGGCCGCATCGACCTGCTCTCTGGTCGGCTGACGCACGCGAAATCGCTTCGATCGGCAGTCGTTGAAGTTTGGATCGTGGGGAATACCGGCTGATGCGGGCTGTTCCTGTATCCACGACATAGCGAATCCCAGGCACCGTCAATGATGATTCCGCTACGTTCGTTGCGATCACAATGCGCCGTGACGACGACGAGGTCTGAAACACTCGCTGTTGTTCCGCAGCGGAAAGTCTTGCGTACAGCGGCAACAGATCGGGCTTCGAACCGCCGAATGTCCGACCTCGCAATGTCTTCGAAGCCTCGTGGATTTCCCGTTCTGTCGGCATGAAGACCAAGACATCGCCGGGCCCGTAAGACGTCAATTCCGCCACCGCTTCAGCAACAGCCTGCTGCAGGTCGGGCTCGTTTCCATCGGCATCAAGAGCCGGTGGGCGGTGCAGGATTTCCACAGGATAGGTTCGCCCCGACACTTCCAGAACCGGGACATGTCCTGCGACCGTTTGAAAATGGTCGGCAAACCGCTGGGCATCGATCGTGGCCGAGGTGATGATGATCTTCAAGTCGCGTCGCCGTCCTGCCAGACGGTGCAGGTAGCCGAGCAGGAAGTCGATGTTCAGCGAGCGCTCGTGGGCTTCGTCAACGATGATCGTGTCGTACTGATCGAGCCACCGATCATGCTGCGTTTCCGCGAGCAGGATGCCGTCCGTCATCAGCTTGATGTACGTTTGTGATGATGTCGAATCGGCAAATCGAACTTTGAAACCAACCTCGCGCCCGACGGGGACATTCAATTCTTCGGCAATTCGAGTGGCAACTGACCGGGCAGCAATTCGGCGAGGCTGAGTATGCCCGATCAAGCCTTCAACGCCGCGTCCCAGTTCCAGGCAGATCTTGGGAAGTTGCGTCGATTTTCCCGATCCGGTCTCGCCGCAGAGGACGATCACCTGGTGGTTGCGAATGACTTCGGCAATTTCGTCGCGTCGCTGGCAGACAGGGAGTCCGTCGTCATATTTCGGTTTCGGGCGAGCCTCCCACCGCTGATCGCGCTGCCGACAGGAGCGATCGAGAGCCGCCTGGAATTTCTCAAGGTTTTGATCAAACGCCCTGCCATTCCGCTGGGCATCTTGAATTCCCTGCCACTGACGTCGCAGGCGGTGCCGATCGACGAGCAACGTGCGAGCGAGTCCCTTTTCAATTTCTGCCGATACCGTCATGACTTCCGATCTTATCGCGGCAACATGCCGCCCTTTTCTGCTCTGGCAGAATACAGTCGCACAGCGACGGAGCTATAATCAGCGAGTCGCCTCGCGAATCGCGCACTCGACGGGAGCATTCGCCCCCAATTCCCAAAGCCCCAGTGTACCGCCGAAACAGACAAAGTGGGATTCGCGGAGGTTCGACTCCAAGTCTTGGCTGGGAGGAGCTCAATCGAAGTTCACGCAAATCCCGATTCAGGCAACGCACATTATGGCTGCGTGACGCCAGGCAATCAGGCAGACAGACATCGGCAACAGTTGATGGATACCGCGTGCCAGCACGATTTTGCCGATGATCAGGGGAAGGCTTCGGTTGCGATGAATTGCGGAGTCACGATTTATGGCTTTGCCTTGCCACTGGACACACTCTCGGTTTATCATCCCCTCCCCATCGTCGGTCGAAGATCGGGGATGGAACATCCGAGTTCACCCGGAGAGGTGACAGAGTGGCCGATCGTGCTGGTCTCGAAAACCAGTGTGGGTGCAAGCCCACCGAGGGTTCGAATCCCTCCCTCTCCGTTCTGTTTTTTGGAATTGCCGTAACCATATTTCTTGAAGCGAGTTTCAGCGAAGCGTAGACTTCCCAGTCGACGGTTGTGAAACTTTTTGTGAAAGATCGGAGTCGATCTCGAAACTCCGGTCGGGAGCTTCAGGAACTATGGCGAAAGCATCCAAGGGGCCGAAGGGCCATACCGGTCAAACGGACAGTGGCAACATTCGTGACGTGAAGGTCGATCGGATCGGCCCTGTCACAATCTACAAGCGGGGTGATACGTACTACCTCTACTACCGCGAAAACCGCAAGTCTGAACGCCGACGGGTGGAGGGGAATCTCTTGGTGGCCCGGGCCACGGCAGCCAAGGTCGCTGCGGCACTTGGTGAGCATCGACCATCACCCCTCGGTTTTGATCGCACGACGCCCGAGCAGATGACGGCTGGCTATCTTGATTATGTGGCCAACGTGCAGAAGCTG
>CAIWEX010000414.1 GCA_903911795.1 uncultured Schlesneria sp. | reverse complement strand
GTCTGACCAACGGGAAGGCCCCGGAAGAGAACGCTTGGGAAAATGCGTTTTCATGATCCTCATCAGGTAGGTGGCAGGGTCGACCGGATTGACTGAGCCTCCTCAAACTTCCCGGGGCCTTCTCGTTGGTCAGACCCCGCCACTTCCGGGCCTTCCGCAAAGCCTCCAGACCCGGCCACCCCGCCGTAATTTTAGCGTTGAGTGGCTCGGGCTGGACTAAGGCATTGCGAAGAATGCCCCCACGGGGTTGCGAAGACCCAGAGAAATTCCTTGCGATTCAGGATTGCAGTGCCGACGGAGAAAGCTGGAGACCTTCGGTCGGCCGTGTCGGCGGGGTCGGGAGACCCGCGCCGAACTCGCACGAACCACTTTACACAAGTCAAAACCCACAAAACACTTGTACCAACCTAAGAGTGAGCATACTTCTCGGTGCCTTCTCCGCTTCAAAGCTTCGTTTTTCGGAATCGGCCGGGCGAAAAACGCTATTCTCACAGAGTCAAATTTTTCTGAACGCAGAAGTGTAAGAATTGCAGGCGCGGGACCGGTTTTGCAATTTCTGCCATGAAAAACTGAATCTGGCATGACTTCGCACGAAATCTGCTGAGTGGACTCAACCCAACCAGCTTGCCTGACCGATACTTTTTCATGTCAGGCCGGTTGGTCTGACAGATGATCCAGAGAAGGATCTCCGCCCATCTTTCATGCCGTTGTCGGGAAAAATGACGTTCCCTCAATTCGCAGGTTTTACGGCTTTATCGCTCGGAATCGGAAGCCGTCAAGGGGACGTAGCATGTTCGAACAATCACAGACCCGGTTGAATCGTCTGGCACTCGTGGGTTATTATCTCGATACCAGTGTTGATGTCGGGTTCCAACAGCGAATCAACATCACCGACGTCTTGAAGAGGAGGGTGGACATGGATGTCTCGGGAATCGGATCGACCCAGGGGAGCGGACCAGTCCGTTCAACGAATTCCGTCAATGCCGCGGGTCCCGCTGCTTCTACGGCCGCAACCCCTGCACAGTCTCCCATCACTTCGCCCAAAGATGAACTCGAAATTTCGGTGGCTGGCCAAATGCTTGATCGACTGAGTGAAACACCTGATGTCCGTGCCGAACGAATCGCCCAAATTAAAGAAGCGATCGAAAACGGCGACTACGACACCGACGAGAAACTGGAAGCCGCTCTCTCGCGCATGTTTGATATTCACGGAATCGATTTTGGAGACGAGTAACGATATTTTTCACCGCGGGGAAGACGTGACAGAAATGGAAGTCTGCGAGGTCCCCAATTTGAAGCTCAGGAGTTGTTCGAGTGGCCGAATTGTCCGCCATGCCTGTCGCCGTTCCACCGGTCGACAAGTTTCGTGAATTTCTGCTGACCAAGCGCATGCGGCTCACCCCCGAACGCGAAGCGATTGTCACGGCGGTCTACGCAACACACGAACACTTCGATGCCGATGTCTGGGTCGAAAAGCTCGAACGCCGCAAAGGCGGAGCCAGCCGCAGTACCGTTTACCGGACTCTGGGACTTCTGGAAGAAGCCGGGCTGATCCGGAAGGTGGCCCGAACCAACGACCGGGAAGTTTACGAGCACGACTACGGATACCCGCACCACGATCATCTGATCTGCAAGAAATGCGGGGAAATGACCGAGTTCCCCAACGAAGTCATCGCCGAAGTCCTGGAACGCATCGCCGCAGAACACGGCTTCCGAATGTCCGGCCATCGCCTGGAAGTCGAAGGGATCTGTGCAACCTGCTCTCGTCCTCCGCAGAGATTGCACCGGAAGCTCGACATGATTTGAGGGAGCGGTCAGCTTTCAGCGGTCAGCAGTCCGCCTTCAGCAAGCAAGTACGTATCTCCTTCTCTTGCTCCGTGCCTCAGTGGCTCCGTGAGGCGAACTGTCCGCAAGCGAATGCTTGCTGTAACCAGTCTGTTTTCGCATGGAGCCCCGTTCATGGCGAGTTCTTCGGACTGATGAGGTTCTCACGGAGGCGCGGAGACACAGAGAGCCACGCTTTCGTAGTTTGGTCACCACATCAAAGAACCGATCTCCTTCTCTTCCTCCGTGCCTCCGTGAGACAACCTTTCCAGCAGCGAATTTCGCGGGGGGCGAAAGAAAAACGGCCCTCGAACAGAATTGTCCGAGGGCCGCGATGAGCTTTACTTCTCAGTCGATCATACAACCACGATCAGTGGCGTGGGCGTTCGACTTCGTACTTCTTGAGCTTTCGATCAAGTGTCGAGCGTTCAATCCCAAGGATGTGAGCAGCTTGCGACTTATTCCACTTGGTCCATTCCAGCGTCGCCAGAATGTGTTCTTGCTCGATGATATCGACTGACACTGGACGGAACGAAGAACGCGATTTGTCGTCGGTCATTCGCAGGTCACCAGCCCCCAGTGCGGAGAGCTGAATGTCTGAAGGACCAAGAGTTTCGCCCGAGCAAAGGATCACAGCACGTTCAATCGTGTTCTGCAATTCTCGCACATTGCCTGGCCATGGATAGTTGACGAGAGCGGTGACGGCAGCCGGAGACAGCGAATGAACAGGACGTCCACTCTTCTTGGCGAAGCGTTCGACGAAATGGTTCGCCAGGATAGCAATATCAGACCGTCGATCACGCAGTGGCTCGACCAGCAATTCCATGACCTGCAGTCGGAAATAGAGATCCTTACGGAACGTTCCGGCTTCAACAGATCGTTCGAGATCGCGATTCGTTGCAGCAACCACTCGGACGTCAACGCGAACTTCAGCACCACCGCCGACGCGTTCGAAGGGATGACCTTCCAGAACTCGCAGGAACTTCGCCTGAATCGCCGGACTCATTTCACCGACTTCGTCAAGGAACAGGGTTCCCTGGTGAGCCTGTTCAAACTTTCCAACCTTCCGGCTGATTGCCCCGGTGAAAGATCCCTTTTCGTGTCCGAAAAGTTCACTTTCCAAAAGACTTTCGCTGAGTGCTGCGCAATTCATCGTGATGAATGGAGAACTCTTGCGGCCCGAGTGCTCATGAATTGCCCGCGCGACAAGTTCTTTACCAACTCCGCTCTCACCGCGAATCAGGACGGTTGCACCAGTTGGAGCGACTCGCAGAATCTTTTCTCGCAACTTGCGGATCGAATCACTGTCGCCGACCAGCTCTGTTTCGATCTTAAGTTGATCTCGCAATGACTGGTTTTCTGTTTCGACGCGAGCCAAGCCAGCAGCCAGACGTTCACGTTCCCGAATCGCTTCCAGGATGATCGCCATCTGGTCGGCCACGGCCAGTGCAAATTCTGAATCCTCTTGATCCAAACGATTGTCAGGATTGGTGGAATAGAGCTGAATCAGACCAAACAACCGATCGTCGCGACGAATTGGTGCGCAAACGATACTTTCGGCTCGCATGGCGTTCAGGCTGTCGCTCGCCTTGAAGCGATCGTTGGCATTGACGTCCAACGCGACGACAACGACGCGGGTTTCCAAGACCACGCTGGAAACACAGTCAGAAATCCGCTCGAACGGCCGAGCATCCAGTGACTTGTAAGCAACAAGTTCCAGCTGGCTGGGAATGGGGCGTTTAATGGCCGTATTGGGCGGCAGCAACAAAACAGCACCGATGTCAGCCGAGGTGACATCGAACAATCCATCCAACACAATCTCTGACAGCGAACGAACATCGGACGCCGCACCCATTTTCAGGCCGAGGCGAACGAGGCGTTG
>CAIWEX010000413.1 GCA_903911795.1 uncultured Schlesneria sp. | reverse complement strand
CCTCGAAACGGAATGACTTGGAACGGGGGCTTCCCCGAAGCGGGTGCGCCCCCGCCACCTTGTCGTGCTGGACACCCCCGCGTTGGTTCGCAGACCACGACTATGGCCTCAATTTCGCTACCTAGCCCCTTCACATTTTCAATCTGGCGTGTCTGACAGTCGATTCCAGTAGCGTGCACCGTTCAAAATGCCTAGACTTTGCGTCTCGTTTCTTCCTTTCGAGAACGGTCTTTAATGTCGTCGCCCGAACCACCACCAAACCCTGAGCAAAAACCGAAACGCCGACGGTTCACGATTGATTTTGAACCGCTGAAGGATCGTCTGCAGATCCGAACCTGGGTTGAGCGTCTGAAACGAGATTTATCGACCGGCGGCTATGGTGCACTCGTCAGTCTGGCCGTACATGGCGTTCTGATGGTGATCCTGGGCTATATCCTGTTCACTGTGCGCGACGAGGGTGATGGCGACCCGTTGCAGGCCAGTTGGTCAACGCCCGGCGAAAAGGCAGCCAAATCGGGTCGCAAGTTTTCACCGATCGCCATGCCGATCAACATCGGCGCTGGCCCGGCAACCGCACCCGCCCCGGCGAAAACACCCAGCGAAGGTGAAGCGGATGGGTCCCAGAAAGTAGGGGTGGCTCCTGTTGATGTCAGCCAGGCTCTGCAATCGCGCAATCCGCGTACGCGATCATCGAATCTGGAAAGCCTGGGGGGAAACTCCAATGCTGAGAATGCGATCAAGCTGGGCCTGATGTGGCTGATCCGGCAGCAGAAAACCGATGGACACTGGGAACTGCATCAAGGCTATCCCGATCCCGGATTCTCGGTGATTCGTACTGACACCGGCGCGACGGCACTGGCAATGCTCGCCCTACTGGGGCACGGAAATACGCATAAGAATGGCGACCATTCGGAAGCCGTGGGGAAAGGACTAAAATGGCTGCGAGCCATTCAGGATCCGCAAACCGGAGACCTGCATGACCTAAGGCAGGAAGAAGGACGCAACGGTGCGTTTTATGCCCATGCGATGGCAACCATAGTCCTGTGTGAGGCACTCGCTTTGACAGGTGATGACGAACTTCGACCTTCCGCAGAAAAGGCTGTGAAGTATCTGCTGGCATCACAGCACCCTGACAACGGGGGCTGGAAATACCGTCCGATTTCAAAGTTGATGGTGGGCGACCTTTCGGTCACGGGTTGGGCGCTGATGGCGCTCCATACCGCTCGCATGGCCGGGATCGAGATTCCCCAAGACGATTTCGTCCGAGCCTCGGGGTTTCTTGATTCCGTTCAGGTCAAGGGATTGTCCCGATACAAGTACGAACCGACATCCCCCGATAGTAAAGCTTCTCCCGCTCTCACCGCCGAAGCACTGCTTTGCCGACAGTGGCTCGGCTGGCCAAAGACATTCCCTGAAATGGTGCAGGGTGTGAAGTACGTCACCGCTGACGAAAACTTGCCCGCGTGGGGCGGTGGACGGCGTAATGTCTACGCATGGTATTACACATCTCAAATGCTGCATAACATCGGTGGTCCCGAATGGAAACGCTGGAACACGGCGGTTCGAGACGCGATCGTCAAGAACCAGATCACGGGTGGTTCCGGCAAAGCAGGAAACGATACACGCGGAAGCTGGCATCCGATGTCACCCCCTGGCGATCCCTTCGAGCATTCCGAAAAAGGGGGACGACTCTACATGACGGTTCTGTGCATCCTGATTCTGGAAACCCCCTACCGGCATAAGCCCATCTATTCCGAAGGGGAAGTCGCAATCAGCAATCCGCAGACATCGGGCAGCGACAGGTAATTCCGGCAAGAGGGATCTGAGCCGTCCCGTTCGAATCGCTGTTTTTTCTCCGACAGACACAACTGTCATGTCAATCAGCACTTACGGCTTCCAGGCGGCTTCCAGATTCACATTGCCAAGTTTGCCGATTTCGAGCTATAACCCCATCGCACACTTGGCGTTTCTTCAATCGACCCTTCTGGCTGCGACATGGACGTCCTGCCCCGCATCTTCCGACCGCTCTTTGAGCTGTTTCGTGCGATGTCGCTTCCACAACGAGCGACGGTCGCAGCGGTACCGCTGTTGATGCTGTCGGCTCTGGTCTGGATGGTCGTTTTCAATCGTCCTGACGACTCGCAGCCTGTTCTGTTTGGCAAGGTGTTCGCCTCAGACGAACTTGCCACTGCAGAAAAAGCCTTGAATCAAGCCGGGCTGATGAACTATCGCCGTGAAGATCGCAAGTTGCTGGTCCCGGCTGCCGAACTGGATCGCTACAACGCGGCCCTCGTCGAATTCGACGCTGTCCCACCTGATCTTGGTTCACAGATCCTCAAGCAGTTTGAATCTCTGGGACCGTTCAGCACCGACCGGCATCGTCAGGAAATGAAAGATGCCCTGCTGCTGCAGGAACTGCGACGGATGATCAAGGCTGTGCCTGACATCGAAGATGCTCGGGTCACTGTTGCCAGTTCTGGTCGTCGAGTCGGGTTTGGCCAGAAGCCACGTGTCACTGCCAATGTCACCGTCAAACCTCGTACGGGACGAGAATTGAATTCTCGACTGGTCGCGTCGCTGCGACAGGCCGTGGCCAGCATGGTTCCGGATCTGCTCCCTGTAGATGTCACCGTATTTGATGTTGCTCGCGGTCAGGCGTATACCGGAGAACAAGCGGATGATCCACTCGACGGTCAACTGATTCAACGCGTGCGGGAATTCACTCGCCAGTATGAACAGCAGATTCAAAAAGGACTGTCGTTCATTCCCAACGCAACCGTCGCAGTCCACGTGGACCTGGACAATCTGAAATCGTCTGTGACCCGAAAAGAGCGAGTTCGAACGACCATCCCTCACGAAACGACGATCGCGAATCGGCCGGGTGCCGTTCAGCAGGTTTCACATGAGGATGCCGATTCTGTGCGACATTCCTCCGGGTTTCGCGGGTCTGACATTCCCTCTGATGTGACTCGCGAAGTCTCTGAGAGGGAACTGCTGGCTGCGATGCCTAAAGCGGTTCAGGTCAGTGTTTCCATCCCGAGTGACTACTATCGTGATGTCGCTGCGCGGCGTAAGGCTCAGGGGACGGGACGATCATTTGATCTGGAAACCATTGAAGAAGAAGTTCTGACGAAGGTCGAACGGACTGTCGGGCGACTCATTCCGGCAGGATCGTCACCCGATGCCATCTCGATAACCACTGTCGATCGAATGCCGACAGAAACGACAGAGCCCACCCTGTCAACGACGGATCAACTCGGCATCTTGGCGTGGCGTCACGGTGGTTCCTTGGCCTTGGGGCTCTTCGTTGTCTGGGCGCTCTGGATGTTGTCCCGATTGAGTTATCAGGCGGCTCCTTTGCCCGCGCCGGTAGAGCCAGCAATTTCACGAGCCCCTGAAACTGCAACACCTGCTGCTCAGGTCTCCGCGGTCCCCGAACCGTCTGTCAATGTGGTTCAGGTAAAGGAACCACCGCCTCCCGGCCTGAATGAGCTTCTCACACCTGCGACGATCACAACTCCGCCTATTCCCATTCTAACCGCCCCGGTTCCGAATGCGCAACGGGCCTCGCCAGAACCCGCCGTTCGACGGTCGGAGGCGTTCGTCATCGAAGGGCCGTTTGCCTTCCTGAATCATCGGCAAACGGATGATATTCGCGAACTGTTAATCGACGAACAACCTCAGACCATCGCGGTGATTGCCGCCCAGCTTCCTCCGTCGATTTCAGCAGCAGTGCTGGCAGGATTCAGCCCGGATCGACAGGCCGATGTCCTGCAACGCGTTGCTCGACTTGGCCCCACGGATCCCGAAATTCTCGATGTCATCGCGGCGGAATTAAAAGGACGTCTCGGTCGTCCTCGGACTCGAGCGGGTGGAATCGCCCAAGTTGCGGCTGTTCTGCGTGAATCCTCGCGCGCCAACTCGCGTTCAATGCTCGCCGGGATGGATGATCGAGATTCCGATCTCGCCGATGAACTTCGTCAGACTCTGTTTGCATTTGATGACTTGCTGAAACTGGATGATGAGACGATTCGAGTGATCCTGCAGGAAACCGACGACCGTCCATGGGCTCTGGCACTCAAGGCCAGTCCAGAGCCTGTACGGCAACGGGTTCTGGGATGCCTGTCACCTCGCGTCGCTCGTGCTTTCAAAGAAGAAATGGAATCACTCGGTCCGATCCGTCTCAGCGAAATGACTTCGGTCAGACAACAGATTGCCGACAGCATCCGGCGGCTGGAAGATGCAGGACTTATTGCTCTCCCTACGACTTGAGATCAAGCCGTCGATTCCACGTGGTAACTCATGACAACAGCTCGCATCGTCAAAGCACAATCGGTTCGCGATCTTCCGGTCCGCCCTGCTTTTAACTTCGCAGACCTGCGTCAGGAGGCTGACGATGTCGTTGCTCAGGCCCGACAGGCCGCTGCGGATCTGCTGGCAGGTGCCAAACAGGAAATCGAAGGTTTGCGTTCACAGATGAGAGATCAGGCGCGTGACGAAGGATTGCGCGACGCTCAGGCAGAGATCCATCGCCAAGCCGACGAAATCGCGCGACACCAGTTGCAGGGCCAATTGGAAACGGCACTACCCGCACTGCGATCTGCAGCCGAGTCACTTCAGGCGGAACGAGATCGCTGGCTCATTCGCTGGGAACAGACTGCAATTCGAGTCGGTGTTGCGATCGCCGAAAAACTCGTGAAAACACAAATTGCCACACGAGCGGAATTGGCATCCGGCATGATCGCTGATGCCTTGCGACTGGCTGCGGGGCAACCGCGGGTGACAGTGCACCTGCATCCAGAAGATCTGGCGGCCTGGGGCGATCAAGGGCCGCGCATTGTCGAATCACTGACCGCCTGTGCCGATTCCACGTTGATTGCCGATCCGTTGGTTTCGCGTGGCGGGTGTCGGATCGAGACGACTCACGGTGAGATTGATGCTCGCGTGGAAACCATGCTGGAACGACTAGCGTATGAACTGGTCGACGGCTAGCGATTCCTGATTTATCGAATAGATAAGACATGCCTTTCAGACTGAATCCACGTCCAACGACGCTCATTGACCAGATCCAGCGGTCGCTGCCGGTCGGATTGAGTGGTCGCGTCTCGCGGTTGGTCGGATTGACAGTAGCTGCGGCAGGTTTCCCCGCTCCGATCGGTGCCGTTGCGCGACTGGAAGCCGAGCATGGTAACAGTGTCGAGGCGGAAGTCGTCGGCTTTTCGGGTGACGACACATTGCTGTTGGCGTATGGTGAACTGCATGGCGTCCGTCGTGGGACGCGCGTCGTGCTGACTCAATCGGTCCCTGGGGCTCGAGTCGGTGATGGCCTGCTGGGGCGAATCATCAATGGCCGCGGTCGATTTATCGACGATAAGTCGCCCGCCGTGCTGCCCCATCGCGTGCCGCTGCAATCCGAGCCGATTTCGCCGATGAAGCGACCGCGGATTAACCAGCCGCTGGGGACCGGAATTCGAGCCATTGATGGACTGGTAACGTGTGGACGAGGTCAACGCCTGGGGATCTTTTCCGGTAGTGGCGTCGGCAAGAGTACTCTGCTGGGACAGATGGCGCGCGCGACCGAAGCCGACGTCAACGTGGTGATCCTGATCGGCGAACGTGGTCGCGAAGTCCGGGAGTTCATTGAACGCGATCTTGGCCCCGAGGGACTCGCCCGCAGCGTCGTAGTCGTGGCGACGGGCGACGATCCCGCCGTCCTGCGATTGCGAGCAGCCTACCTGGGAACAGCGATTGCCGAGTACTTTCGTGATACAGGCCGCGACGTGTTACTGGTGATGGACAGTGTGACTCGCTTCGCCTTGGCGCAGCGCGAGATCGGCCTGGCCGCAGGCGAACCACCCGCAACACGTGGGTTCCCGCCAAGCGTTTTTGCATTGCTCCCAAGACTGCTTGAGCGAAGTGGACGTACGAACAGTGGCAGCATTACCGGGTTGTATACAGTCCTCGTTGAAGGCGACGACACGAACGAGCCGATCGCAGATGCGGTACGTGGCACATTGGATGGACATGTGATCCTGTCGCGGAAACTCGCCGAACAGGGGCATTTCCCGGCAATCGATGTGCTGATGAGTGTTTCACGGCTGTTGAACGATGTCACCAGCGAAGAGCATCATCGCGCTGCCATTTCTCTGCGCCAATTGCTTGCGGCGCATCGCCAAGCTGAAGATCTGATCTCAATCGGTGCCTACCAGAATGGCGCGAACGCGGCTGTTGATGCCGCACTGCGAATGCAGGAGCCAATTCAGATGTTCCTGCAACAGAACCGAACGGAATCTTCGACACTGGCCGAAGCCTCAGCCACTCTCATGATGCTGAAACACATGCGGGATGGAGAAGCTATCACCGTCCCCCGTCAAACTGCGGATATGTCGGAGTAAACTGATGCCAGTCACCTTTCGCTTCGACATCGTCTTGCGAGTTCGCGACGCCGAACGGGATCGCTGCCGAGTGAGACTGGCTCAAGAACAAACGAGCCAAACAGAACTGTGTGCTGAACGGGAACGAGTTGCTGCGGAGCGAGAACAGGTCCTTCAAGTACTTACGCAATTACAGTCCCGAGATCAGTGGTCCGCACAAATTGCACTCGCACTGCATCAGCAAGCGGAACTTCTCGAAGTGGAACTTTTAGGGATTGAGGACGATCTTCAACGAGCGGTTGCGACAGTCGCACGCTGTCTGAAGGAATTGACTGAGGCCAATACTGCTGTCCAGGGCTTGGAAAAGCTGGCAGGGCGGCACCAGGCAGACCAGTTGCGACTGGAGCTGAAAGCCGCTGAACGTGATCGCGAAGACACGTGGCGAGCGGCGTAAGACTTCGATCGTTCAGACGTCACTCGGCCACTTTGAGTTTTGCGAGTTGTAAGGCGTAGCCTTGTGCCTGCTGGACTTGACCTGCAGCGTTGAATTTCTCGATTGCCCGTTCCAGCATTCGCATGCAATACGGGCTCGGGGCGTCACCCCGTTTCTGCGGGACCAGCGGCAGAAATTCCTGGTAGAACCTCAGCACCTGCTGATCAGCACCTTTGATCTGGGCACAGACCTGTTCGAGCTTATCGAGCAGTTTGGGAACGTAACGTCCCTCGTCCGGAAACTTCTTGATGGTAACTGCCAGACCT
This sequence comes from uncultured Schlesneria sp., assembly GCA_903911795.1. Classification (GTDB taxonomy): domain Bacteria; phylum Planctomycetota; class Planctomycetia; order Planctomycetales; family Planctomycetaceae; genus Schlesneria. The sequence continues at coordinate 20 of CAIWEX010000413.1, read as the reverse complement.
TCGATCACATCTTTGGTGTT
>CAIWEX010000412.1 GCA_903911795.1 uncultured Schlesneria sp. | reverse complement strand
TACTGGATTATTTGCGATGGGATTTCCGGCATCAGGCTTGCCTCGCATGGCGAAGAACAGGCCAATGCCGACCACCAGCACGGCTGCGCCAACTCCGCCGGCGATCAATAATCCAGACGAATTACTTTCTTCAGATCGCTTCTTCTTTTTTGCAGGCTTGCGACGGACCGGCGCATCATCATCGTCGTCTTCGGTGGCTCGACGCCGACCGCCGGGAACATCGATTTCACCCCCGCATTCTTTGCAGGGAATCGAGCGTCCGGCCTTCTCATCGGGAATACGGTACTTCTTACCGCAGATTGAGCATTCAACGGGAATCGGCATGGCCCACGATCCTGAAATGGAAATCTTTAGATGAGCTTAAGAACCAATACTCACGGTCGAGATCGTGACGAATCTGGCGACTGAATTCAATGACGTATCGTCAGACATTTTTCGTCGCCACGAACGTGACGGGAACCAGAAAAATCCTCGCGTCATTGTCATGGCATTCGACGAGAAAGCGAGGTGCGAGCAGTTTCGGAAATTGCCAGGACGGCTGGGTGTTTCAATTTCTTTTCGACGGAGACGGCATAGAAACGTTCACGCAACTGGCTGGCATGCCCGATCACGGCGACGCCTTGGTCACACTCCCTCCACGTGCGACGACCCAGAAATAATGCAGGTGGTGGTAATTCAGCCATTCCATGTGTCGGCCCTCCATTCATCGTTTTTTACGATGAATTGCAGTCAAACAATCTATTTGTATGTCATTCGGGTCTGGCGTACAAATACACATGGCCAGGGACGGTCGATGGAAACAAGGTGACGCAGGCACCGGTTCGACCGCAAACCGACACAAAGGAATGTTGCCATGTTGGTGCTGACGCGAAAAATCGGGGAAAGGATCGTGATTGGAGACAATCTTGAGATTGTCCTGACTGTCGTTGCCACGGAAGGAGGCCGCGTCAAGCTCGGAATTCAAGCCGATCCGTCAATTCCAGTTCAGCGTGTGAAACGTAACGACGAATTATCGATCAAATGTCAAGAACGATTGGAGACTCATCATGCTCTGGGAACTTCGTACACATGGAATGGAAATCAATCCAGGTTTGCGGGATCACATTGACCGTCGATTGAACTTCGCATTGTCGCGGTTTGGCTCGCGCGTGACAAAGGCAACAGTTTCATTGACGGACAACAACGGCCCGAAAGGGGGAGTCAATAAATCCTGCCAGATTGTCGTACGTCTGCGTGGCTTGGGCGACGTCATTGCAGATGTGGTGGATACGGAATGGGAAGTCAGTGTGGATCGTGCGACAACTCGAATCGGCCACAACGTCGGTCGTGAACTCGAACGAAAGCGAGAATTTGGCAGGGAAGCGATCCGCGAATACTGACCGCTAGTAGCGTGCATTTAGACAGCAGCGGCTAGAGGGACTTCGTTGAAAATGCAGGTCTCAGCGATCTCTCTCGAAGCAAGCGACCGCGACTATCGCCTTTCGATTTTCGCGGATTTGCGTTCTCGCGCGATTGTGTCTGTCCACAATTGTTCTGACAGTCTATCAAAAATCTGCGGACGTACGTCTTCAAGACTGAGGTCGCCGGGGACGATCTCAGTGACCTGGACCAGATGCAAGCCGAACGGTGAAATCACTGGCTCACTGATCTCATTCATTTTCAGTGCAAATGCAGCCCGAGAGACGGGGGCCGGAAGTTTCCCTCGAAATCCGATCAGACCGACTTCGCCCCCCTGATCACGCGTCGGGGATTCCGAATGCTTTTTCGCGGCGTCCTGAAATGTGATTTTTCCGGAAGCAATCTGTCCCTTCAGATCCTTCAGCGTCTTCGCTTTTGCGGCGATATCAGCCTCGTCCGGCTTCGACGGAAGCTCTAGAAAGATCTGACGGACGCGGATCTGGGTTCCATCCAGCTCCATTCGATGCTGTTCGAAATACTCGCGAGTCTGCGGGAGTGTAATCGTTTGTCTGGCATAGATCTGCCAGGCGAGGGGCAGTCCCAGTTCAGACTTCATGCGTTCGGATGTATAACCGAGTTTGGGAAGCAACTGGGCCGGGTCGTCCCCGTGCTTCTTGATCACATCTTCGGCGACCTGAATCTGGTAGGCGAGTTCATCCGTCGGGGGAGCGATCTTGCGCCGAGCCAGGAATTCACGAACCACCTGTCGGTCGATGAGCTCTTCAATCAGCTTGGGTTCTCGTTCTGCCCGCTCTTCGGGCTTGACGTTGCGTGTGGCCACGATGAAACCGACGTCCCCGGCGGTGATTGCAGTTCCATTGACTTTAACAATCACACGTGCAGCATCGTCAGCCCCGAGCAAACCCAAAAACGGCACAAGGACGAAAAGTAGACGGGGAGACATGTCGACTCCGTTTCGGATCAATGGCGTACATCAGTGATAGGTGCGCAGGAAGTATAATCACTTCACATCGGGAGGTAGAGAGTGAATCAGGGCCTGTCGATTTTTCAATTTGACGGGCAAGGATCACTCTGTCGGCATTGAAGGTAGACTATTGTTTTTCGGGCCTCAATTCAGTCGGGTGGTCGCAACTTCGTCGAAATCTGAAATTTTCACGCGTCGGACTAAGTAACCCATCAAGGCGCAAATGCATGGTTGTGACTGGTATACAGTTCGGACAATTTGGTACGCGTCCTTGAAAATGCACGAAAAATGAAAATTCCTTAATGCGACGGTTGACAATCCGTAGATGACTATGCAATCTCCTACATCTGAGTTTGTTCTGAACTCGTCTCATTCCCAATCGTAGCGCTGTCTCTGTCCGATTCTGAGTCATACTGCCAGTCGGCAGTGCCATTTAGTTCCATATCTTGAGGAATCATCCGTGCGAAGAATTGCCAATTCTCATTCTCGTCCAACGGCCGGGCGGTCAGGCTTTACGCTGATCGAACTGCTGGTTGTCATCGCGATCATTGCGGTACTGATTGCACTACTGCTGCCTGCCGTTCAACAGGCTCGCGAAGCTGCCAGGCGGACGCAATGCAAAAACAACCTTAAGCAACTTGGGTTGGCACTTCATAATTTCCACGACACGTATTTGCGATTTCCACCCGGAGGTGCCAACGATAAGACGCCGTATGGAACGTCATCCACTGGTGGTGGCTGGGGTTCGTCCTGGAAGGTGTACATTCTTCCATACGTGGACCAGGCACCGATCTTCAATCTGTGGGTCTTTGATGGCAATGGCAACGGAAGCGGGTACAACAACGGATCGAACCCTGGTCTGGTTGCAACGACGGGGTTAAAGATTCCGTCCTATCGCTGTCCTTCCTCAAGCGTCCCCGAAATGTACGGTACGCAACGAGGCAGTCAACAAGTGACCAGTTACACGGGAACAGCGGGCGCTGCCAATGACCAGGCAGGTATGCCCACATCAAAGTCTCCGTTCAATGTCTACTCAACCAACAACTGCTGCAGCGGAACTGCTGGACTGAATTCTGCGAACGGAATGCTCTCCGCCAATACGCACAAGAACATGCGAGATTGCACTGACGGCACCACCAATACAATTCTGGTGCATGAAGAGAGCGACTTCTTGCGAGGTGCCAACAATGTTCCGGTCAACAGCGGAACCAACCCAATTACCAGTCAAGGACCGCACGGCTGGCCGATGGGTGTTGGCAGTGCGAACGAAGGTACAGCATATACCGACCGTACCTTTAACTGCGCAACCGTTCGCTATGGGATCAATCAGACCGGATTTTCAGATTCGGGAGGAACACAATGGAATACAGGGAGCAATCAGCCGATCCGCTCGCAGCACGTTGGCGGTGCCCACATTCTTCTGACAGACGGTTCGGTCAGGTTCCTCTCCACTAACTTGGATTTGAACACTCTGTTCCGGCTCGCGTCTTCAAACGACGGGGACGTTGTTGGCGATTTCTAAACTCAGGTCTATTCCTGGCTCGCGGTGAAGTTGCCCTGGCGAATTCTCGCGCGATCGGGGCATACAGTCTCGATCGCGCGGAGGATTTTCGCAACAGAGGCGGTCGTAGCTTTGACCGAATGTCTGTCGCTCCCCTCTATCAGAATAGTTTCCCGTTTCTTGATTGGATTTTTGAATGATGAAATTCAGCGCTGCATGTCGGCTAATGGTTTGTGCAACGGTCGCGGTCATGTTATCCGGATGTGCTGGTGGTGATGGGGCTCCTAAAGTTGCCCCGAAGGCCGACGTGGCTGGAACGGTCACACTTGATGGCAAGCCTATGGACGAGCCAAATGGCGAAATCATTTTCTCCATCCCTGGTGAGGCTCCGGTCACTCTTCCTGTGAAGGGTGGAAAATTCGAAGGCAAGGCTGCTGTTGGAACTGCCCGTGTCGAAATCCGCGCGTTCCGTCAGGGTAAACCGATCATGATGGGTGACACTCCGATCGAGGGTTCGGGGAAAGAGAACTACATTGCGGATCAGTTCAACGACAAGAGTACGTTGACAGCAAAAGTATCCGCTGGCGCTAACAAAGATCTCAAATTTGAGGTCGAAACCAAGAAGTGATTGCCAGCGATTCATGCACTTCCACTTGACTTCAGCAACGGCCGCTCGCTCTGAGCGGCCTTTTGTGTTGATACAGGTCTCGGCGAAGTTACTTCGGAGGTCTCAGCACGGTCGCCGTTGTTGGAGCTATTCCTGCGGAAAAGAGTTCAGGACAGGTCATTGATCGCGTTCCAGTTGATTCGGTGTGCGATCCTGAGTATCAAAGCTGTCTGATTCGTTCATCATTTCCTGACACGATCACCAGCGAGTTTGTTCAAAGGTCTGCCATGCTCATCATCACCGCGATTCTCGGATCACTTCTCGCCCAAACTGGCGATCTGTTCGTGGCCAAACCACTGACTCAACCGAAGCAATTCACGCCCGGTATCGAAGGGCCTCAGTGTGGACGCGATGGTTCGATATACGCCGTGAATTTTGAGAAGAACCAGACGATTGGCAAAATTTCACCCGAAGGAAAGGGAGAAGTGTTTGTCACTCTTCCAGGGAAAAGCACCGGGAACGGCATTGTCTTTGACCGCCAGGGGCGTATGTACGTCGCAGACTATGTCGAACACAAGGTTCTGCGAATCGACATGAAAACCAAGAAGATCGAAGTCTTCGCGCACGAAGAATCCATGAGTCAACCCAATGATCTGGCCATCGCTCCGAATGACACACTGTATGCGAGCGATCCCGCATGGGAGAAGAATAGTGGGCAGATCTGGAAGATCGACACGGCTGGAAAAGTCACTCGGGTCGCTGCCGACATGGGGACGACGAATGGCATTGAAGTGAGCCCCGATGGGAAGACTCTTTACGTCAATGAATCGGCTCAGAGAAATGTCTGGAGTTTCAGCATTCAGCCCGACGGCACGCTCGCCAACAAGCATCTGCTGAAACAGTTTCCAGATCATGGATTTGACGGCATGCGTTGCGATGTGCAGGGAAATCTGTACATCACCCGCTACGGCAAAGGGACAGTTGTCGTATTGTCTCCCGAAGGGAAGGAACTTCACGAAATCGACGTCCTCGGAAAGAATCCGAGTAACCTCTGCTTCGGAGGTCCAGATGGACGGACAGTGTATGTGACAGAAGTTGAGCACACACGGCTCGTTCAATTCCGCGTCGATCAACCCGGCCTGGCATGGAAGCGGTGGCAGGACTCAAAATAATGGGAATCACGCTGGGGCAGACCGTATCGATCACTTTGGCACGCACGATCCAAAAATGCGAGGTTTGTGAGCATTGCGGAACCGCATTTCAATATGAAATGCATCGCGTTGTGAAGAGTGAGGCGACCAATGTTCTGAACCTCGATGATGCGGGTGCTCGAACCCAAGCCGATTACGAAGCGGCGGTCAAGCTTCACAAACAACTGAGCAAAGAAGTTGATGCTGTACCCTGCCCGCAATGTGGACTGTTTCAAAAAGAGATGGTTCGGAAGTTGCGACGCCAGTATCGAAGCGGGATGAAGACGGCTGCTTTTGTTTGTCTGTTGCTGGGAATTCTTTCTGGATCTTTCTGGCTTTTGAATGAAGTTGATGCACGTCATGTCGTCACGCGGTGGATTACGGGAATTGGGGGCCGTGCTTGGTATTGGCACAGCCCTGAGTCTACCTGTCATTCGACTCGTACTGCGGAGATCTTTCCAGCCAAACAAATATGGAATTAAGGAACGAATGAGCATTGCAGAGGGGGCAGCAGAGATTTGCGACGAAACTCAAAATTGCGATCCCGCGAATGAACAACTCCGCCTGCCTGAGCCACCACCGCGTAGAATACTCCAGATCATTCTAACGGTTGTGATTGTCGTCGTGTTTCTCTGGATCGGCCTGCTGAAGGATGAGTCGCGTCGCAACTCCGCACGCAAAGATCGCGAGGAACGTGAACGCGTAAGGCAAGAAGCAATCAATGAACGGACCCAGGAGAAGTTGAAAGAACTGATTTCGAAGCAACCTGGGGAATTGGACGAAGCGACAAGGCGCCTTTTTGGAATCAAAGAAAAGTCAAAAGGATCTTCACAATCGTCTGAACCCGGCCAATAACTGCAAGCATATCAAGTCGCAGTCTCCGGGTGTCATAACTTCTTCCCCTCTCCGACCGATTCAACAACTGTTGCTGGTGCAATTACGGATCCCATGAACAATCCCCCATCGTGCCAATCCAGGAGAATCTCAGAATCCGCTGGCGGGGATTGAGTGACGATCCATTGAGCCACGGGGCCGGCGACGAGTCTTTCAATGGTGCGCTGCAATGGTCTGGCACCGTAGCGAGCGTCGAAGCCGAGCGAGACGATTTCATCGACGAGTCGCTGTGTCCATTTCAGCGTCAAGGTGCGACGCTGCAGGCCTTCGCGACTGTTCAGCAATTGCAGTTCACGTTCGCAGATCCTTCGCGACGTTTCCTGGGTCAATGGATGGAAGGTCACGACCCCGTCAAGGCGATTGAAGAATTCGGGACGAAAGAATTCGCGGACTTCTTTTTCGTACGGCACGTCGTGTCGTTTGTCGAATCCAATTGAGCGTTGACGTTCCGAGCCAAGGTTTGAGGTCATGACGACGATTGCACAGCGAAAACTGGTGACTCTCCCGAAACGGTCGGTTAAACGGCCTTCATCCAGCAATCCCAGCAGGACATCGAAGACTTCGTGAGACGCTTTTTCGATCTCGTCGAACAGGACGACCGACAAGGGTTGTCGTCGCAGAGCTTCAATCAAGTGGCTTGGTTCACCATCAGGACGCATGACAAGTCGCTGAGCGGCATCGTAGCCAGCGTATTCACTCATATCGAGGCGTACCAGCCGGTCGCGTTGCTTGCCATGTCCAAAGAATTCGTCGGCGATGGCCTTGGACAGTTCCGTCTTACCAACCCCCGTGGGGCCACAAAATAACAATGTTCCAACGGGTCGTGATGGATCATTCAGTCCCGCTTTGTACGTAGTGACCAGATCCGCTGCGGCAATACAGGCGTCGTCCTGGCCCATCACCCGTTCGCGAAACCGTTTCAAAACGTCGGCGTGTTGCAGCGTCATTTCGTCACGCAGCAGGAAATCGGGCAGACCGGTTCGTTCGATGAATAACGAGACCAGGTCATTCGACGTGACTTTGGCCACGCGTATTTCGTGGGTTGAATCTGCACTCACGTCGGGCGGATTTGCACGGTCGCCAATTCTTCTCGCTGTTGCGGAAAACAGGTCCGTCATGAACGACAATGTCGAACCCGGAAAAGACTGATAGGGCAGAAAGCGGCGAAACAGGCGCTCAGTCTGGTCGACAACATCGCGTTCTGGCTCCAACCGAAACTGTTGCTGCAACTGGCTGGCCTGCCGATTGAGAATCGCCACAGCCCGGCGTTGATCGAACGGCTTGACCGTCACGATCTGAAAGACGTCGATCAGGCTTGGCAACAACCGTCGGCAGGCATCCAGTTCCGTCGGGTTACATTCCGCGATCAACGATAATTCTCCTCGCTGAAGGTACGGCAGCAGAAATGCGCCAACGCTTGAGGTCGGTCCACGCCCACCCGCGCTGACCAGATCGAGCAAGTTTTCGACGCACAGAATTCCGCCGAATTCTGCCAGTTCATTGACGATGACCTCGCACCGCAGTTCCCACTGCCCCAGATATTTCATCCCCGCAATCATCCGCGAACCGCCTGTCAGCCAGTACCGCTTGTCGATCGGAAGTACGGTTTCTCCATCTGTGGAATCGTCGCTCACAGACGCTGGAGTTTTCGGTTGCAGACTCAGTTGTCGAATCGCAGTTGCCAGCAACGCCGTCTTACCCACACCTGTTTCGCCCACGAGCAGAATATTCTGACGACGCGTCTTCAGCAGTGCGACCAGTTCCTGCAGTTCAGCATCCCGTTCCCAGGCCTGACGAAACTGCTTCCGGAGCGATCGATCTCCAATTGGATCGGCAACCAGCGGTAACTCCTTGGCAGTGAACTTCGGTTCGCTGGATCGACGATTGACAGGTACACGGATCACAAGCGTTCGCAACTCCACCAACTGGGGCGGCAGAAACGAAGCGATTTCTCGCGGCGTCAGACCTTTGAGTTGTTCCTGGGCATAACGGGAGACCAGATCCGGCAACGATTTCTCTTCGTAGTAGTAGAAACCTGACTTCAACAGCGGCATTGAGGCAAAAAAGACACCTCGTTCCTGCCGCCCATGGACACAATGAACATTCAGCGCGAACGTCTCCGTACAGGGATAGATTCGATTGTTGGCTCGGTATTCCGGTCGCACGGGGACTCGCAAAACAGAAAGCGTCGGTTCGATCAGTTCGGGTGAATCGAGCAGATTCCAGAGAACGCAGACCAGAACCATGGCGGCTCCGATGAAGAAGGCGTTGTGGCCTTGGGAGGCGGGAGGCCAGAGGCGTCCGAGGGAG
>CAIWEX010000411.1 GCA_903911795.1 uncultured Schlesneria sp. | reverse complement strand
GGAACTCGGCTGGGGTGAAGCAGTCCTGCGAAAAGGGGTGACATACAGCCGACAGGGCGTTCTGGCGGCGGCGATTCAACATCGTCAATTGAACGGAAAGATCGAACCGATCGCACACCACGCCGATGGAACCCAAAAATGTGCGGCGATCGTGGACTTTGAATGTTACGTTCCTGCTCCTTTTGCAGGCCACTACGAAGAGATTGTTCCTTGTGGTGCCCGAGTGAAAAAGGGAGATGTCGTCGGCCGATTGCATGACTTCGCCCGGATCGATGAACCGGCGTGGCCTGTCTGTGCCGGCGTCGACGGGATTGTGGTTGGTCAGGCATGGGCCGCTCGCGTGCGTCAGGGGCAATTCATCCTTTGTGTCGGCCGGGAACAACCCTGGCCGCCGGCAGGTGTCCGATAGGATGAAACTCGGCTACAACACCAACGGTTTGACGGGGCATCGGTGGGATCAGGCTCTGGAATTGATGCACGAGATTGGCTACCAGTCGGTCGCCATCACGATTGACCAGCATTGCCTGAACCCGTTCACCGACGAACTGCCTGCGGAACTCGATCGAATGCGTTACATGTTGACGCATTACGGGATGATTTCCTGCATTGAAACGGGAGCCCGATTTCTACTGGACCCCCGTCACAAACATGAACCAACGCTTGTCAGTGCGACGTCAGAGCACCGTGCGATTCGGATCGACTTTCTGAAACGCTGTGTCGACATCGCAGCGTCACTCGGGTCTCAAGCGGTTTCGTTTTGGGCAGGCGTTGTTCGTGACGGTGTTTCCCGCGACGAAGCCATGGACCGACTGTCGAACGGCGTAAGTGAAGTGATACAGTACGCCCATCAGTGTCGCGTTCCATTGGCCTTTGAGCCCGAGCCTGGAATGCTGATCGAAACGTTTGATGACTTTCGGGAACTGCTTGCTCGCGTCGAACAGACAGGAGCCTCAAGCCCGCGACTTGGATTGTGTGTCGACATCGGGCACGTCCATTGCCTGGAACCGCGGCCGATCGCCGACTATCTGATCGAATGGCGAGATCGCATTCTCACGATTCACATTGAAGACATGAAACGCGGCGTCCATGATCATTTGAAGTTTGGTGAGGGGACGATTGATTTCCCCCCTGTCCTGAACGCACTCCGCAGTATCGATTACCGTGGAGGATTAAACGTTGAACTGAGCCGCCACAGCCACATCGCCCCCGAAGCCCTGCGAGAATCCATACAGTTTTTGCAAGCACAGATGCGGACACTCTGATCGTTGAGTTTGTGATGGTCGTTGATCAGTCGCTGCGAGAACTCAAGATGGCTTCGGTTTGTGGGCAACTCGATCAGCCAACACTTTCAAGTCGGCACCGCGTAGAGCCCCTTCGAGCAGTTCTGGAAGCTTCTGCGGAGTACAGCCGAAACAGGGAATTCCCAAAGCGGCGAGTTTTCGTGCTAGGCTCTCATCGTAGCACGGGACACCGCTGTCAGAGAGAGCCAGCAGACAGAGAGTACGAACGCCTGCGGCAGCCATTTCACCCAGGCGGCGTACCAGCTGTGCTTCGTTACCACCTTCGAATAGGTCGGTGATCAGGATGAAGAGGGTCCGGCGAGGTTCCTTGATGAACTGCTCGCAATACCCGACGGATTTGTTGATGTCGGTCCCGCCTCCCAACTGGACACCAAACAACATGTCGACGGGATCTTCGCCGCATTGTTCCGTCAGATTCACGACTTCGGTATCGAAGGCGATCACATGGGTTTCCAAGGCCGGAAGGCTGGCGAAAATGGAGCCTGTCACTGCGCCATAGACGACCGAATCGGCCATCGAACCACTCTGGTCCATGTCGACGATGACGGTCCAATTGTTTGACCGCTGTGCTCGGGAATAGAAATAGACCCGCTCGGGAATAATCGTATTCAAGTCCCGGTTGTAATTCTTCAGATTGCGACCGATCGTCCATTTCCAGTCGATGCAACTGGCGTTGGGGATTGGCGAATGTTCGTTCCGATTCAAGGCTCCGAGGACAGCCTGCCGGATCTTTTGCTCAAGCTTGAGTTTGATTTCGTCGACAACCGCACGCACGACCATCCGGGCCGTCTCTTTCGTACGCTCGGGGATCTGTCCCTTCAGGGACATCAGGGTCCCGACGAGTTGGACATTCGGCTGAACGTTCTTCAGCATTTCTGGTTCAAACAGCAGTTGCTTCATCCCGCGACGTTCGATCGCGTCCTGCTGGATGACCGTCACCACATCCTCTTGGAAGTACGTTCGAATATCCCCCAGCCACTTTGCGAGTCGTGGAGCTGAACCTCCCAAGCCTGCTTGTCGCTGGCTACTCGATGCGTCTCCCGTTTCGTCATAAATTGCGGCGAGGGCTTCGTCCATCAATTGATCATCGCCAGAAAGTCCACAGCCACAGTCCGAGTACTGTGACAGGGAATCCTGCGAATCTTTTCCCAGAATCAATCGCCAGCGTCTGAGTTGATCGGCATCAATGGGATTCGCCATCTTCAAGGGCTCACGGTGGGGGCAGGGGTGAAGGTGGAAGTGAAGGGATCGTCGACGGAGCAGTAGGTGCACCTGGATCAGGGAGTGGAGCCGCTGGCAAATTGGCTGCAGCAGACGCAGGCTGATGAATTTCCCACCCGCTTTGACCTACGGCAAATGTATACGTTCCCGCTTTCAGCGTGTATCGAACGCTTTCGGAACCTTCTCCCCCGCGCAGGAACTCCAGAACCCACGGGCGGTCATCTTTAAACGTCTGCGAGTAACCTGGTTGGATCGAGTAGATGTTGCCGTTCAGCGAATACGACAAACCACCCGCCAGATTCTTGGGGCAAATCAGCTTGATATCGCCACCCACGGTTCGAACAACGGGGGGCGGGCTCGATGGAATGTACGTTCGCGACAATCCCAGCGTCGGTTGCTGCTGAATCACGGTTGGATAGGTACTGTCTGCCACATAGCTGTACCCGTTCCCGTTATTGGAATAGTGCATGACACCGCCCGTTGGTCCCCCGCGGATGATTGTGGTCGTTGTCCCGTAGACAGGGTTAGGAGCGACAACAACCGGTGCACCGATTCCGTAAGTTGCTCCATACGCTGGTGCACCGATCCCGTAATACCCGGCGTTGTAGCCAGCATTGTATCCGTAGATGTTGGGGAGTTGGCCGCCAACGTAGCCTGGGAAAATGGTGCTGTACGGTACAGGGTAATATCCACCAATGGAGTGAGGTGGGGCGAACGATCCCATCGATCCACCATGGTGTCCGTATCCGCCATATCCACCGAAACCGCCACCATAAAACTGGGCTTGAGCGTTTGTCGTAACACTCAGCAGACAAAGCACCAGTCCCGCCAACGCAATCGGTCGCGAACGATTCATGATGAGTTCCTGTATTGTCTCGTCTTCGACGTGGATTCGTCGGATCCCACCATTCTGTAAGATTTGGGGAGCGGAAGTCAAATCGAAGTGAGTCTGATCGATCGGAAATGCCAATTTTGAAGAGACGTTACGACGAGCCTTCAGAGCACGGATTTGATCCCTCATCCGGGCTCTGAAATGCTCATCGGCAGCCAAGCGTCATGGAAATGGTGGCACTGGAATCTCGTTCTATCAGTCGCGTTCTCAATGTTACGACTGCGTCATGACGTCTCCCAGCGATCCGTTTTGGTAAACTTTGACGATTGCCTAAACTGTTACGGGGCCAAACGTTCTCCACTGCTCGTTTCGACTCAACTATTCGCGTTTTTCGGACTTCAAGGCTGAATTCTTCGGCGCGGCACAACCGATAGATTCTGTAGGGAACAAACAACCGACTCAATCAATTCCACTCCGACAACCCGTCAGAGAGATTTGATTGTGCCGGTTAACGGTCAGACTCTTGCATCGCACTCCAGAAGTGCGATCGCTCATGAGGTCCTGCAATGAAGAAGTGGTACCAGCGGTGTGTATGGATGTTAGTGGCTTCCCTCGCTCTGGAATTGAGTGGGTGTGCCAAGGGATCGGCTTATCTGAGCCGGATTACCGGACGACAAAGCGACGATCAGAAACTCGTCGATGTCGATGGAAAAGCTCGCAAGAAAAAGAGCGACTCTTCCAAGAAGAGCGATTCCTTGCGGGAAAAGGCGAGTGATTCGCAGCTTGCGAAGAAATCGTCCAAGCCAAAAGTCGAATCGCGTGACGACTCGAGTCGACAAATTGCCGACGCCAAACCGACGACCAAGCCGTCTGCCAAGCCAACGACAAAACCGGCCAAAAAAGCCGCTGAAGGCGATGCCAACGATCCATTCCTTTCGGAAGAAATGCAGTCGCTGGTTGACGCTCGTGAAACCGCCAGGAAGGCAAAAGACGAAGCTGGCGCTTTGATTGGCGAATCAAAGGCAAAAGCAAAACAGGCCTACACTGAAGGATCGACACGAGTTCAGGAAGTCGCTCACAAGGTTGAAGACAACTTGGCAGACCTTCCCGAATGGGCCGCCGAAGGAGAATCGACGGCACGTCAGGAGATCGCGAAAGCCAGTCAGGAAATCACCAAGACTCGTGAGTCAGCTCAGGAAATCGCGGACGAGGCGAAGTCGGAATTCAGCCACGAAGCGTCCGTGATTCGTGAAGGTGTCAAAACAAAGATTGCGAAAGCCGTGAAGACGGAAGTGAGTCCTGCTTCTGTCAACCTGGCCGGGCTGTGCCCGAACGCGCAGGGTGAGCTGCGCGAACTGATTGGCAGCCTGGACGAGAAGGATGTTGAAGGCCTGAAGCGTGGGGTGCACCGCATCGGCCGGATCGGACCAGACGCAGCAGCGGCAGCTCCTGCCATGGTCCGCCTTCTCAAACACAAAGATGGTTTTGTTCGAACGCATGCGGCATTAGCCCTGGCTCGCATGCAGGCATCGCCTCCCGAGGCCGTTCAGACCGTTGTTGATGGCTTGAAGTCGACTGACCCTGGCTTACGATCGTTCGCAGCAGCCGTTCTCGCGGAAATGGGTCCTCAGGCAGGCGATGCTTTGGCGACTCTGGCAGAAAGCCTGAAAGACAAAGATGGCTACGTGCGACTGCATGCCGCTGAAGTCCTGATCCGCTATGACCGATGGTCGTATCAGGCCCTCGAAACCCTTCTGAATGGATTGACCGATAAGGACGAAAACATTCGTTGGCTGGCTACATACTCGCTGGCGGAACTGGCTCCTGAGTCGCAGGAAACTGTTGACGCTTTGCTGGCAGCCACTCGAGATCCAGTGATGAAGGTGAAGGTCGGTGCGGTCTATGCTCTCGGTGAAATCGGCCCCTTTGCCAAGAGTGCCAGTTCACCACTGCGAACCTTGGCTGATTCGTCGACGAATCAGGAATTGCACTCAGTTATCCTGAACGCACTCCAGCAGATCGAACAATAACATTCGATGCTGATGACAAAAGCGAACGAGCCAGGACATTTGTCCTGGCTCGTTTGCTTTTGTAGCGGTCAGCAAACAGCGGTCAGCAGGCAGATATGACGAAACGTGCGTTTGATTTTCCTGATCGCTGAAAGCTGACCGCTGACAGCTTTTATCCTTGACGGCAAATAAAATCTCGCCAATGCTATTCTGTCTGAAATTCCCCTCCCCCCGGTTCAAGTCCCCAAGGGAAACGTCATGGCACGTTTAGATTTTCGCCGGTCCTATTCTTATTCTGTCGTTGTCGCTTTCATTTGTTTTGTGGCCGTAGCGGATGTTGGTGCGCAGGGTCAGCCCGATGTGCCGACCGACTCTTATACGTTCAATCAACCGGTCCCCGTCAATATTCGTAAGTCGAACAAGGCGATTGTCCAGATGATGCTGCTTGGCATTGATCTGAATGGAATCCGTGTGATGTCCGCGCAAGGGAAGACGTTTGAATTTGCCAACAATACGTTTATCAGTGCCAGCAGTCTGGACGGTTCGTTTTTTTACTCGCCGACAAAAAGCAACCCGGCAGAAGTGATCCAGCGGCTGAACAAACTGCAGCCTGCAAGAACGACGAATCAGAACCCGAATGTCCCGGGCAGCGGGCCTGGATTTCCGATGCCAACAGCCCCCGGTGCAGCTACAGGGCCTGGTGTTCACAATCAGATCCCCGCAGGCACTAACCCCGCGATGAATAATGCCTTTCCGAACACAAACTCGACGGCTCATGCCCAGCCGCCCTCCTACCCACCAACAAACGCGGCATTTCCCGGTTCGCCAATGCCGACAACAACTCACTCGCAAACTCCGCCAAATACTTACCCGGCGGCCTCACCGATGCCGACCTCCCCGTCAGCTTCCCATGGGGCGATGCCGGGAATGTCTCATAACACCATGCCTGGATCGCCATCTCCGTCGCCCACGATGCCAACGATGCCCCATATGCAGTCCCCCTCAATGCCGAACACGAATATGTCTCCGAGCATGACGGTGCAGTATGAGTATGTCTGCGGTAAGTGCAAAAAGGTCAATCACATTACTGGGACAGTCCAGGCAGGCCACCGTTGCACTCATTGTGGAGTCGTTTGGCAAAAGGTTCTCGATGAAAAAGGGAAAGTGGTCTCTTCGAGTCCTGCTGCTGCCGTTGGTGGGGCATTCGGAGGCGTGGCGCTGATCATCGGTATCGTCGTCGCCATTGTTCGCAAGACGCAGGCATCGTGAAGATGTTCACGACGATCTTGTCCCATGGAATTTCTTCGGCTGACGTCATACGAAAGTGGCCGGATTCCGCCGTGAAATCTATCCCACCATCGACGTCCCGAAGTCTCCAAATTTCTCTTTGTTCAGCCAGATGGCGAATGTCTTAACGAGGTCAAGTCTATTCGGCGTCCAGTCCCGGGACCTTGGAATTCGTCAAAGCAGGCTGCAGAACGTCGTGACTCAGAATCATCGACTGGCCAACGAAATATGTGTGAAAATCGGCCACGACGAGGTTGTAGACCGCTGCTGGCTGCAGTTCATCTTCGACGGTCTCCACGCGCGACATTCCGGTGGCGGTGTGAATGGGCTGCCCCGATTTTAATTCGCGAGTCTTCGACCAACCGTGACCACTGACCCAGAAATGGTGCCCCTCGCTGGCAACGACAGAGGTTTCGCCCACGACGAACTTCTTGACCGGAACAGGTTGCCGAACGGTAGTGTGCAGAACCGGTTTATAGGCAATTTCACCGGTTGCCACATCCTTTGCCAAGACCCGGTCTCCGATGTTGATTTGTTCTATTGCGACAAACCCACGGTCCGTAAAGACGGGGGTTCCAGCGATCAAACAACTGCAGCAGATAACCCGGCGAACAGTAATCGGCAGAGGAACTTTGCTGTGGTAAGTCGTGCATTTTTTTGGAAGTGGCTGCGTTCCGGTATAAAGATGCCACCAAGTCCACCAGAATTTTGGATCGGCACAGAATTGTTGCCCCGACACCTCGGCCAGGACGGTCGCCGCCCGCTTGTTGAATTCTTCGGTTCGGTCATTCTCATCGTCGATACGATTCTGGAGAAGATAGTCTGCATCTTCAACGATGCGAACGACGTCATTCGTCGACAGTGGGTGCATTGCATCGGACGTAAACTTGAAGCGGCCTAAATGACGAGAATAGATGCCAAATCCATCGAACGCCGCGGGTGTGAACCGCAAATCCGTCGCCACGTATCGAGTCTCGTCCTCGCGGAAGATCAGACGTTGTCCCAAGTCTATTTTGGCGGATTTCACGGTGGTGTAAATTGTGTGCAGGGCCCCCAGTAACGCCGGCGCGAAATCGTCGATCCGCCGATCCTTTAGATTCTTCGTCGCTGCTTGTCGTACTGATAGCCACTCGGACTCGACCGCGATCGTCGCCAGGGCCTGCGACGACTCGAACGAAGGAATGGACTCCAAACGATCACAGATCGCTAAGGCCAGCGAATCGCTGATTCGAGAAGCGGCCAGCAGTGCCGGAATTGCCGTCGGATCGTTGATCGCATTTAATTCGTCTTGAGCCAGCTTGTGCTGCTTGGCATTCGCGCCCCAGTTTCGAGTGATCCGCTGCAGTTCGGGTTGCCATTGGCGAAGGTGTTCGGCATTTTGGCGGGATTGCTTCAGCAGATCCTGGTATTCGGCATGTGACACCCAATTCTCGCCAAGTTGACGGTATCCCATTCGCTTGAAGATCGATGTCCGATCCGTATTGCTCTCTGACAATGTCAGCACCTGAGTGAGGTGGGCTCGTTCCTGATCTACCAGCTTGTTGCTGCGGCACCAGTTCGCCAGCTTCAGTTGCCCTGCGGCTGTTTTCGGTGTGGCGTCACGCAACAGTCGATATTCCTCGAGATTCGCCGCGGCACCGCCAAACGATTTCTCCACCG
>CAIWEX010000410.1 GCA_903911795.1 uncultured Schlesneria sp. | reverse complement strand
GATGTCACCCGTACAGAGAATTGCTTCCACATTGTGTCGATTCAACTCGTCAATGACCACGGCGAGCGACTGATGCTCGCAATGAACATCGCCAATCAATCCGATGGACTTGCATGGCGTCGACATTACGCGGCTTTGCGGACCACGCGTGGGACTTCGCGTAGGTCGACCATTTCGTGGATGTTTCCGCGAACCGCCTGAGCCTCAAATCGCCCGTCCTGCTCGTCCAGTCGCATCATCAAGGCTGATGTCGGGCAGAGCATCGTCGAGATCACTTTGCCACTGACTTCTGACATGGGAACCGCAGTTACCTTGAACCGCTGCAGGATTGTCGGCAGGACCGTCTTCATGATCAGCATGGCCAGCGGAGCACCGATGCACATTCGAGGGCCAGCCCCGAACGGCAGGTACTCGTACGGCGATGGGTTGATATGCAGCCACCGCTCGGGCCGGTATTCCTCAGGATTCGGGTAAAGTTCAGGCATGTGATGCGTCATAAACTGGCTGAACACAATTCCGGCTGATGGCGGAAGTGCAAACGGCCCCAGTTGCGTGGCAACAGCCGAGACTCGCTGGGAATACGACGACGCCGGAAGGATGCGCATGCTCTCCTTGACGACGCGTTCAGTGCAATGCAACTGGTCTACTTGATCAGCGGTGGGGAATCCGCCGTCCAATTTAGTTTTCAGTTCCTGATGCAATTCACCCATCACACTCGGGTGCTCCGCGAGCAGAAACAGCGTCCAGGCGAGTGAATGGGCCGTCGTCAGATGTGCGGCACCAAACATCAACGCAGCCTGGCCGATCAATTCATCGTCAGAGATACTTCCCTCGCTGTCATGCGCACTGATCATCATCGACAGGGCATCGCGACCAGTGGGGTTCCCCTTACGCTGATTGATCATTGCCTTGATTTCAGATTCCAGTGTTCCGGCGAATGTCAGCAAGTCACCGTAGCGATTGGCAATGTCCTGATTGGCAACGAAGGCTCCCATGCCGAGTTCGTGGTTCATGTGAACCCAATGATCGATCATGTGCCCGACACGGTAAGCCATCTCGGCATCATCGATACCGAACAGGATTGTGCTGGTCAGCCGCAACATGAAGTCGGTCATGTCGCGATTAATGTCGCGCTCGGTACCAGGCTTCCATTCCGAAACCATTTCTTCCGTCAGTTTGCGGATCGTGGGGACGTAGTTGAGGATCGCCTTTTTCAGGAAGGCGTCCATCACCAGTCGGCGTTGGCGCTTGTGCTGCTCGCCGTTCATGCTGAGCAGACCGGATGTCAGTCGACGCTGCGGTGAATTTCGTGAACCCCGAATGGCGAAGAACTGCGAGTGATACGTCGTCCCATCGCTCAGAATCTGGTGGTTGAACTCTGGCCCAAACGCGAAATAGACGCGTTGCCCCTCATCTTCCAGGGCCGCAATATTGCCGTGCCGAGCCTTCAGCTTGCGCATGCAGGCAATTGGATCATCCGGGAAGTCGAACAGGCGACCGCGGGTGATTGGCAGGGGTTCATCGGAACCGTGAGTCAGAACCAAATTAGCCATTTCATCGCATCCATTCAGGCGGCTGGAAAGGAATCCGTTCCGTTCCGGGAAATTCGCCGACGGGGACTTCTACCAAGAAGCGTATCTCGTTCCTAGAGACGTTTTTCGGCGTTTTTTTGAAATGTTTTTCGGTTGCCTGAAGATCTCGGCGGTGTCGAGGATTCGTGGTGCCAACGAGAGTTTCCAACGCAGATAGGGCGAACCTTGAACCCATCGTAAACTACTTGACCGTTTTTCAAGGATCAGATACATCCCATTTCCACTCCCCAACTCACATCTTTTTTTCGACGTCCCCTCGTTTCAGGAGGTTTGCGATGTTCGACTGTCGACGGTTTATACGATCCAGACTCGTTTTCACCGCAACCCTGCTTGCAGTGGGACTGCCACTGGCGAATTGTTTTGCGGAAGACCTTCCCCTTCTTGGGCTACCGGAACCGATCGGCGTACTGCTCGTCAGTGAGAGTCCTCTGGAACTGGAACCCGAACTCGGAGCCCCCATTCTTCTGGCGGCCCTCGAAGTTGCTCCTGAGACCGAATCAGTTTCGCTGCCTGATCCCGATGAGATCGCGTTGCATCTGAAATTGAGTTCTCAGTTGCTGAAGTCGGCCGGGTTCTCGGAAAAAGCACAAGCCGTCGATTCCGTATTACATGACTTCGAAGTCGAGCACCGCGGACGCCTCGTCCTGCGAAAGAAACGGGCCGAACTAGCGAGGCTGCAGTGGGAAATCGAACAACTGTCAGTTCAATTCGAAAGCCCCACTGAAAATGACGCCGAACTGATGCCCGTCGATTATCAGATTCCGTCTCCAGTCCTCGAAGACTGAGGCGAGTGGCCGTGGGGAGAGACCGGACTGTTCTGGTCCACAATTTTCGTCAAGAATCGGTCATCGTTCGAGTCCATTAATTCACGGAAAGTCGGGAAGCTCAATTGTCACACGGAGCATTGGGAATCATTCTTGCCGCCGGCAAGAGTACGCGAATGAAGTCTGCGCTGCCGAAGGTCCTGCACGAAGTCTGCGGGCGGCCGATGATTGAATATGTCATTGATGCCGCACGTGCTGCCGGAGTTTCGCGAATTGTTGCCGTCGTCGGACATCGCGCTGATTTGGTGAAAGCCGAGCTTTCCAAGCACTCAGACATCGAATTCGCACTGCAAAGCGAGCAAAAAGGGACTGGGCACGCGGTGATGGTCTGCCGTGATCAATTGGCATCGCACCACGGTGCAGTGCTGGTCCTGGCCGGTGACACGCCACTACTGAGAAGTGAGTCATTGGGGGGATTGCTCAAGGCACAGGCTGAATCGAGTGCTGCAGCAGTCATCGGAACCACCGATACCGACGCCAATCACGGACTCGGCCGGATCGTCCGCGATGCGGCGGGAAACTTCGTCCAGATCGTCGAAGAACGAGATGCAACCGAGGAACAGCGACGGATTCGCGAAATCAATACCGGATGCTATGCATTTGATTCTCAATTACTGATCAGTGCTCTCGATCGAATCCGGCCGAATAACAATCAGGCCGAGTACTATCTGACCGACTGTCCGCTGGTTCTGAAGCATGATGGCCTGCCCGTAGTTGCGGCCAAAGTCTTTAATGTTGCGGAAGCGATGGGAGTCAACACACGGGCTCAACTGGCTGATGTGACTCGCGCGATTCAGCAAGCCACTGCGGCACGGTTGATGGCAAACGGAGTTTCCATAGTCGCTCCCGAATTGACGTACATCGATCCGCGGGCTGTCATCGGCCAAGATACGGTGATTCTTCCATTCTCGCACATTCAAGGTCCCGCAGTGATCGGAGCCGACTGTCGAATCGGTCCGCATGCCGTGCTGGAAGGGGCTGTTGAAGTCCCGGCAGGGACGCATGTTCCGGCTTTTTCACGAATCACGGCATAAAACGAGACGCGTGTGCCCATGTGTGCCCCAAAGGGGCATCGCATACCAGCCCGGGGTGAAACCCCGGGATCAGAATTGATGAATCGTTCGCGTTCTGAAGGAACGCCGAATCGGGGTTGATCG
>CAIWEX010000409.1 GCA_903911795.1 uncultured Schlesneria sp. | reverse complement strand
CTGACCATTGCGTCTTCCGAACCTGCGGGCCAGATCGCTCTGACGACATGGGCCAGAGATCACGGCATGAAATTCCTGCAGATTGAACTGGCGGATGGACTCACGCCAATTCAGCCTATGCTGTCCTGGCGCGGCAACGGCTCCAGGACCTCGCAGATGGTTCGCATTCAAAGTGTCAGTGACGAGTTGACAAAAGCCGGCTTCCGAGTCACTCGGTCCAAACTGGAAGCCAGTCCCTGTAATGATGATATTCCTGAGAACGATACGGACGTCGATCGCGACGCCAATCGGTATTTTGAACATCATGTGAAACTGCTTTTATCGCACGATGACACTTTGCGAGTGCAGCAGATCGCTCAACGGCACGAGGCCCATCTTTCCAGGAATGCCTTCGTTCAACGAGAAGATTCACTGTCTGAGCGATTTGTCACACAGCGATGCTGGACTGTTGGCAGGAAGACGGCGCAGCGGCGATTGGACATGTTGCTGAGCGAACTGCAGCGGGCTGCATTGACGGTCATTGAATCTGAAGCTGAATACGTCGTCTACGACAGCAACCTGTCGCTGGATGCGGGCTGGATCACCGAAGGAGGAGCCGATGCCTGATCTCTGGGACCGCATTCTCAGGCTGTTTGGACGTACGCCGGTTCGTCTGATCCAGCAGGCGCCGCCGCCAGCAAAGGGCTACCCCAATACTCTGACGAACTTTAGCGAAGACGATCATGTCAAGCGGCCGCAAATATTCGAACCGTCGCTACGACACTTCCCCCGAGCATTTCGCCAGGGCGATCCGCAGTTCGATGATTCTGTCACGGCACTGCGCTGGCACACCGCCCGGCGCACTGTTATGGACTCGCTCTTGAAGCGAATCGCGGAATCGTCCGTCAGTGAGAATTGTGTCCTGCGCGGAAGTCGATTGATGGCAGCGTGGTTTCCGTCCGAAGCCAGGGAACCGGGTGACCTCGACTGGGTCATCGTCCCTCGTTCCATTCAGTTTAACGACCGATCTGCCTACCAGATTATGGCTGAGATCCCTCAGATGATTGAACAAGATCCGGTTCTGAATATCACCCCTTGCGTCATCGAAGAGATTCCGATGATTGACGAGATTCAGATCCTGACCAGTGAAATCCGATCGGACGAAATCTGGAGTTACGAGCGGACACCGGGAGTGCGAATCGTCGTCCCCTGGAGAGCGGTTGGGATTCCGCCGGGGAGCATTCAGATGGACTTCGCCTTTGGCGAACGACTGCTGCAACCCCCTGTCAACGAGTCGATCTCGTTATTTGACGGGCCAACCGCATCACTGAACGTTGTCACGCCCGAGCAGTCATTAGTCTGGAAAGCCCAATGGCTACTGACAGACATGAGTCCCCAGGGAAAGGATCTGTATGACGCAATCCTGCTGGCTGAACATGTCACGATGCCACTCGAATTGCTGAAGGTGGCCGTGGGGCACGCTGACCCATGGTGGACTGAGAAGATTCCCACACTGAAAGAATTCCAGGAACTCTCGGTCGAGTGGGAAGACTTCGTAAACGAATATTCCTGGATCGAAGGTACCGAAGGAGATTGGATCGCACGATTGGTGCGAGCATTGAGGCCAACATTTGAAGCGGCCAATTGAGCCGTCTCCAGTCGGCATTGTTGCCAGTCAGCGTGATGCTGGCCGGCTTCCGATATCATCGATCTGGCGTTGACGCTCACAACGCGAACATTTTCACACATGGTGTGTCCACGGATCACACGGTGACGAAGTGCCTTGCCGACTTCATGAAGGTGGGCACTTCTCCTTTGAAGAACTTGGTGACGTCGAGGAGTTCATAATCATGCGTAAACTTGCCAGCATTCAGACGATCACTTTGACGGAGCCCATTCCGAACGCCGATGCCATTGAACGATTGAAGATCATGGGCTGGTGGGTTGTCGCCAAGAAAGGCGAATACCGCGCGGGTGACCGAGTCATCTATTGCGAAATCGACTCATTGCTGCCCGAACGGCCGGAGTACGAGTTCCTTCGAGCAAGCTGTTTCAAGCCCGCGATTCAAGAAGGTGAAGTCATCCTCCAGCGAGCGGGCTTTCGGATCAAGACGATCAAGCTACGCGGCCAGGTTTCGCAGGGGATCTGCTTTCCCGTTTCGATCATTCCCTCGGCAGCCTCTCTGGAAGTCGGCACTGATGTGACGGACCTGTTGGAAATCATCAAATACGAACCGCCCGTTCCGGTCGGAATGGGTGGGCGCGTGAAAGGGGCATTTCCAGCGTTCCTGCCAAAAACCGACGAAACCCGTATTCAGGTGTTGGAACCACTACTGGACCGATACCGTGGGGTCACTTTCTATATGACGGAAAAACTCGATGGGTCGTCGATGACGGCGTTCTTGCGCGAGGGAGAATTTGGGTTGTGCAGTCGTAACCAATGGCTGGATGAGACCGACGATTCCAATGTCATGGTTCGCCTGGCAAGAGTATTGGACTTGCCGGGTAAGCTGGCGCAGATTCAACAGCGTTTTGGGTTTCAGCCCGCCATCCAGGGAGAGGTCATCGGCCCTGGAATCCAGAAGAACAAATACAAGCTAACGCAGGTAGACTTGCGGATCTTCAACTTACTCGACATTGGACAGTATCGGCTGGTTGATCGGCCACTGTTTCTGGAAGCTCTCTCATCCGTCGGACTGACCGGCGTACCTGAACTCGGAGAAATTGTCCTTGATCACACAATCGATCAACTGGTAGAGCTTTCGGTTGGCAAAAGTGTTTTGGAGCAAGGTGCGCAGCGCGAGGGGATCGTGTTTCGACCGGTTTCGGAACAATTCGATCAGGACGTTGGTGGTCGCTTGAGTTTTAAAGTCATCAACCCGCAATTCCTGTTGAAATACGATGAATGACACCGGCTTCCGATTTACTCGTTCGCGTAGTCAGATTCCCGCACCCTCATGAAAAATGTCGTGCACGAACGTTGCCTGAGAGATCACGCTGTTGGGGGGAATATTCTGTCCGACCCAGACATTGCTGCCAATGACGGAATCGTGACCGATTGTGATCGGCCCCAACAGTGATGCTCCTGCGTAAATCACGACGTCGTCTTCGATCAGTGGATGCCGTCTGACCGTTCGATCACTCGGGGATTTCACGCTGGATGTTGCCCGCGGTGCCGTTAATGTGACACCCCGGTGTAACTGGACCCGCTTACCGATGACGGCTGTTTCGCCGATCGCGATCCCGTTGCCGTGATCGATAAAGCAACTCTCGGCAACCCGGGCAGCCGGATGAATTTCAATCCCTGTCAGGCCGTGGGCAATTTCGGAGATGATCCGAGCGACCAGTGGTAACCCGAGTGCGTGAAGTTCATGTGCCAGGCGGTAGTGGATCAAGGCTGCGATGCCGGGGTAGCAGACCAGGACTTCGTCAATGCTGGTCGCTGCGGGATCTCCTGCGAAGACTGCCTGCAGATCTGTTTCGAGCAGTTCTCGGATTCGCGGCAGGCGAGAGACAAGTCCACGGACGATTTCTTCCGCCTGCGATGACCACTGATGTTCGAAGTTCTCCGCTGCGTTGATCGCGTTGAATTCCAGTTCCAGCAGGGCTTGCTCATAGAGGTCTCGGCAGGCCGCGTCGAGGATATTGCCGACAAAGTTGTCGATGTTCTCGGGCCGCATCTTGCGATTGCCGAGTCGATTAGGAAACAACGCCGTGCTGACCCGGTCAACGATGCTTGCCAGAACCTTGCGCGATGGGAGTGTGACCGGACTTCCCAATCTCTGCCGGGCCGCCAGCGACGCTTCGCGAAGGTTTCGCAACTGGGTAATGGCATTCTTGAGGCCCCAGTCGAGTGCTGGCAGATCCTGGAGTGCTGAATCCGATGCCGCAACTTTTGACACTGACGCAACTGCCATCCTCTCTTCGAACAAATCGAAGCCCCGAAACTGTCAGCGACTGGCCGACGAATAGATACTGTCGAAGATTGCGCCGTCTGCAAAGAACTTTGCGTTGGCAACTTCCCAGTCGGGCACAAAATCCGTGATCAGAAACATCTTGATCGATGGAAACTGGCTCGCGTGCGCCCGAAGGACGTCTGGATCGGTGGGACGAAAGTGATGTTGGGCAATGATTTCCTGACCCGCTGGGGTGTACAGGAAATTCAAATACGCTTCCGCAACCGCCCGAGTTCCACGCTGATCAACGACTCGATCAACAATCGCTACGTGGGGTTCGTGCAGGATGCTTTGCTGAGGATAGATAATCTGCAATGCACCGTTTGCTTCGTGAACTTCCAGCTTCGCTTCGCTTTCCAGAGCCAGATGGATATCCCCAATTCCCTTTTGAGCAAACGTGGTTGTCGAACCACGGGCACCAGTGTCCAGAACGGGGACTCGGCTGTAGAGCTTCGTCACAAACTCTCGAGCTTCGTCTACCGAACCACCGCGCGCAATCACGCTTCCCCAGGCCGCCAGAAAGCTCAACTTGCCATTTCCAGATGTCTTCGGGCTGGGGGTAATGACGGACAATCCGTCTTGAAGAAGGTCGGGCCAGTCGGCGATGTTCCTGGGGTTTCCCTGGCGTGTGACAAATACGACGGTGGATGTATAAGGCAAAGATCGATTGGCAAATTGCGATTCCCACCCCTCGCGAATCAGGCCTTTCTTGCGAAGTGAATCCGTATCGGACCAGATCGAAAGAGTGGCAACATCTCCTTCGAGCCCATCGATGATCGAACGTGCCTGACTCCCCGAGGCTCCGTGCGACTGCTTGATTGTGACCCGGACTCCAGTCTCGGAGAGATATTTCTCGATAAATGCCGGATTCAGCGCTTTCCACAATTCACGAGTCGGGTCGTACGAAACATTCAAGAGCGTCACATCGCGGATTGTCGCTGGGGCCGCGACGGCATCCGTAGCGACGCCGCCATCGGTCTTCTGCTGAGAATTGGAAGTCGATGGCGACCCGCAACCTGATCCCCATAAGAGAAGCAGAACCGCGCCGAGTCGCAACTGATGATGGAGACGGACGGTGTTAAGCCGTTCGAGTTGGCAACCTCGTGCAAATCGCACGAACCACCGGCGACACGAAGAGATCGCCGATGGAGTGCTGATTTGGCGAAGGTTGAGAAACTGACGTCGAATCAATTCGGTTCTTTCAATTCAATGCGGTAAAGGATTCGTGTCGGTGATCCGGCGGATACCGGTCCGACTCGAATCCGATCAATGACGTCCGTCACACCGGAAACCTTTCGGGCAATCTGAAGTGCCAGCGATTTGGCAAAGTACGAGGAAACGACT
>CAIWEX010000408.1 GCA_903911795.1 uncultured Schlesneria sp. | reverse complement strand
GCGAGATCGCAAGTGGATCTCTCGTGGTGTGACGGGCCCTGACTCCAGTCGAATCGCTTTCCAGGGTCCGATAGCGGGAGCTGGCGGTGACCATCCGGGAATTCGCCCCTGCAGCGTTGTACGATGCCAACGCAGTTGCTGGTTTGAGACGAGATTCGTCTTCCAGCGGGGGCGTGGTCGCTTTTTCTTGATCGCCTCGGTCAGCGAGCGAAATCCAATGACCAGGTCATTTTCGCGACGCAGTCGTGATGATACGTCGACGCAATGGCTGCGAAACATGTTGTCTGTCGTCAGCAACAATTCGCCGTTCAGCCAGACTTCGGCCAGTGTCGCCAGTCCGTCAAAGGCCAGGTGAACCGGGTGTTGATTCGTACCTGGAGTCGCTTCAAATGAGGTTTGGAACCACCAGTCCTGAGCGTCAATCTCAGGAGGGTTCTCAAATGACCATTGGCCATTCGAAGCGAGGGTCGAAGCAACCGTCGATGGGACCGTCGCAGGAAGCCAGCTTGAACTTGCTTCCTTCAGTTGCACGGCGTCAGCAATCGATCCGGGGGGATGCGAGCAACATCGCCATGGCCCCAGTGTGCCATGACGAACGACCGCATCTCCCTTGGAATCCCCACCCATTGCATCCCACTTCACAATAGATCATTACGATCAGCTCGCCAGAACTCGTGACTGCAGATGCGTCATCGCCGTTTGCCACGTTTCGGCCATATCATCAACAGGGGTCAGGCTGAGTGGCTTCTTGCGAGCCATCGCCCGTGCCAGTTGAAACTGCAGTGTCTTCGCCCCGTTGGAAAGCTGCATGAACGCATCGCGTGCAATCTCCAGTCCAGCGACGTCATGAGCACCAAGCCAATCCATGTACAATGCCGCCATTTCATAGCTGGCCCCGAACTGTCGCAGCGTCGCGAACGAGTACTGATGGAAAACATCGAGTGACTCGTTGGTCAGCCATTCCAGATCCGCAGCAAACCGCGGCTTGAACTTCTCGAATGGATTCACTTCTGGGATCAGTTCGAGTTGCTTCTTCAGCAGTTCTACGGAGGTCTTCGTTACGCTGCCGACATCAACTGTTCGACTATGACGACGTTTCACGAATTCCGCATACGGTGGCAACATCGCCGGATCGACTGGTCCCGCAAGTCGAAACACATTGACGAAATCTTCGCCGTAGAGCTCGTAGTAGCCCTGGCCATGGAAATAGCCAAGTCGCTGTTGTGCCATATCGATTTCGATCGCGGCGACGGTCGATTTCACATGGGCTCGACGATAGGCCGTTCCTTCCGTGTCAGGAAGGTAATACGAATCGAGTTCGACGAGGACAGGTCGGCCGAGGCCAACCTGTTCATCGACGTGTTCCGCCAGCGGTTGCCAGATCGCCAGTTCCTGGACGTCCAACCCGTACAAAGATCGAAGATCCGTGTGCGGGAACTTGAAGAACGTCCACTGATCACCTTCGAAATCGATCGTCAGAGTGAACGGCAATGCCGCCACAGGATCGAATCCCCAGGCATGCAGTAACTCAATCCAGACATCCACGTAGCAGTTCGTCTCGGCCCAGTGTCGTTCACGGGTGTGAATGACGTGCCGTTGATAGCTGTCTGGGCTGAGTGGAAAAACCTGTTTGGTCATAGTGCGAGTACACTCTTCACTTCAGTTGGCCAATGATCCGGGTCAAAACCGTGTGTCATGAACAGCGCCAGGGCAATTCGCTCCAGGCCGAAGCCGATACAGGCCGTGTGGGCGTACTCACCGTCGCCCGTGCGAATATCAAATGTATGACCGAAATGGTCCAGGTGATAATTGCACGATGTAATCGCAGTCGGCTTTTCCGAGGTGGCGACGGCATGCAGCAATTCGAACTTCAGGTCCTGCTCCTTCTGAGCAACGGCCATCATGCGGCCACCACGTCCGAAGAATGGATCATTGGCGACTTCACAGTCGACGTTCAATCCGACCGAATTCAAGATTTCCTGACCCGTTTTCAGCCAGTAGGCGCGGTGTTCCAGAGCCTGCTCGGCAGTTCCCATACGAACGAATTCTCGTTGACGGAAGACCTGCATCCGAGCGGGATCGGGCGATGGTTCGTGGCGGAAAACATACGACCGCAGGTCGACCATACGTCCTTCGTCAGACAATGTTGTCCCAGAGGCCGTGGGATACAGTGGATAACAGGCCGCTGGTGTCAGCATGATTTCAGATGGAGTCAGGTGCTCAGTC